>CAZHSO010000008.1:19746-59522 GCA_964535105.1 uncultured Gemmatimonas sp. | reverse complement strand
AGAAGATCATGGCGTTCGATTCTTTTGTCGGCAACACGGGGACGTATGAAGTGTCCGGTACTACATTGACGATTCGACCCATGGTGGCACGGTTCCCAAATTGTATGGGGGGTGCCTTCATGAGATATCAGTTCCAAGTCGACGGAAACACACTCTTGCTAACGCAGAAATCCGCAGACGTGAATTGTCGGATTGGTCAGCGAGCCGTACCTTCTTCGGCACCTGCCAGCGAGACTCGGTGGAAGCTTACCCGCGTCGAGTAATGCACGAATGGAACAGACCAAGGCAGCGGGCTTGGAAGCGAAGCGGCCCGACACGGCGCTGCAGACCGCCGAGCGGCGGGCCACGGTTTTGCTGAACGGAACGTGACCCTTGCGCCGCTCGCGGCTGAGCGCCAGGGTCGTTGAGGATGTAGGAAAACCCAGTGTCGTCTTTCGTATGCAGTGAGGTGGAGAAAACGACCTCCACAGATGCTCCGTAATCGACGATCGGCACCTCGGCGACGATCGCACCATCCATGAAATCGCCGGGCCGAGTATCACATCGAGTTATTCTACAGCTTCGTTAGGCGGCAGCCCACGCCGCCGCTGCTGCACCGGGAGAGGAGTCACACATGGCCAGGGTTGTCGTTCGTTATTGCGCCTATTGACTGTCCGGTCTTCACGCCGCCCGGGTGGCGGCGAAACTGCGGCGCGACCTCCGAGTCGATGTCGAGATGGTCCACGGGCGCTATGGCGAGTACAAGGTGCTGGTGGATGGTCAAACCGTCATCGATGGCGGCGCTCTCACGCTGCTGGGCGTCGTGCCGTCCGGCCGGAAGGTGGTCGAGGCCGTTCGCGCCCGTCTGTCGGCGTAGTCGAGCCCGGCTGGGCCGGCGCGCCACTCTGCCCACCGGAGTTGGCACCGCTGGCTTGGGCAGGTCATTCGCGAAGCGCAGTTGACCCGTTGAATGCAGGTGCCCGAAGGAGGCCTTCGATGACCCGAGCGACGCTGATCGCCGCAGTACTGCTTGCCCTTGTAGCGGTGGCACATCTCCTCCGAATGCTATTCAACATGGAGGCGACCATCGGCGGTGTGGCGGTGCCGATGTGGGTCAGCGTCATCGCCACGGTTGTGGCTGGTGGCGTAGCACTCCTCCTGTGGCGCGACGGCCGCGCACGGTAATCGTGGGTGCCGCCTAACCCGCGCTTGCTGCTGCCGGGGGTCCCAAACGCCTCAGCCGCCGCGGGATACCTTTAGTCGAGTGGGGCGCGGCGGCCTCAGCAGGGCCTCGCTGCTGAAGCGCATTGGTTAGGCCGCCAAAAGGAGGTTCGTAGGACCACGGTATCGGATGTCACCCGGTCAGAAGCCGTCCAAGAGTGACGATGAGATTGTCGTGTTCGAGATCCTTCGCGACTCGGCGTGCGCGGAGTGCGGCGAGGAGCTCGGGCGAGGCAGGTTGCTGCGCTTGGAGGGAGCCCGCCCACTCTGCCTGGCATGTGCGGACCTGGGGCATTTGGTTTTCCTTCCGCGCGGCGATACGGCACTCACGCGGCGGGCGGGCCGGCACTCGACCCTGCGAGCGGTCGTGGTCCGGTTTAGCCGGACGCGGAGGCGCTACGAGCGGCAGGGCCTTCTGGTCGAGGAGGCGGCCCTTGCACGCGCGGAGCAGGCTTGTCTAGCCGACGCAGAAGCCCGGGGGCGCGCACGGGAGCGCAATGCGGAGCGGCAGGCCGGGATTGATACGCAGTACGTTGCCCGCTTCGCTCAGAGGATTCGTGAGCACTTTTCTGGTTGTCCGGAGCCCGAGGGATTCGCCATTGCGGAGCAGGCGTGCCTGAAGCACTCCGGCAGGGTTGGTCGTACCGCCGCGGCCAAACGGTTTGAGCCTGAGGCGATCGAGCTTGCCGTTCGGGCCCATGTCCGCCACGTTCACACTCGATACGACCAGCTTCTTGGTAGTGGGTGGGAGCGCCACGAGGCCCGGTCTGCCGTTGCCGCCGAGGTCGAGCGAGTTCTTGACCGCTGGCGGCAGAGCTAGACGGAGCCGCTTGCCCACTCTGCCAGGATGGCGGCCTAACCCGCGTTTGCAGCTGACAGGGGCCTGAACGCCTCAGCCGCCGCCGGGTATCTTTCGGAGCGTGGACGGCGGCGGCTTCGGCAGGCCCCCGCAGCAGAAGCACAGTCCGTTCGGCCGCCGTCTCCAATGGGATTGCGGGCTGGGAAGCAATTAAGCAGGGGCGCAACGCCACGGGTCCTCGCTTGTTCCGCGACACTCTTCGGCACGGTGTTACGGACCGACGCGAATGGATCGGCTGCCGCCATTGCTGGATTGAGGATGTAGCAAGTCACACTCCACGGAGATGAGCCATGTTGCGCCCAGCCCCTCTGTCAGCCTTGTTGTGCGCCAGCCTCGCGGCAGCTTGCGACCGGGACCCTCTGGACCCCACCCAGGCCCCCAAGCCTGAGATGATCTCCTTCAGAGCCGCCACCACCGCGCCAAAGGTATTCGACGGCAACGGACACGCGAACATCGGCGCTCTCCTTGCGGACTTCACGGGTGATGGCACGATCCAGGGATTCGAGGCGTTCTGTTCCGGAAGTCTGATCGCCGGAACCGTGTTCCTCACCGCTGCGCACTGCCTGCAGTTCCTGCCGAGCCTCGGCTTGGGGCAGATCTGGATCTCGTTCGATCCCGAGCTCCTAGACGCCGACGGTCCGGGCCCCCTGATCCCGTCCGTGAGCTTTACGTGGGACCCGGCATTCGGGCACGACCAGGGCGACCTGCACGATCTCGGCATCGTCATCCTCCCGGCGGGTGCCACTGCGGGAATCACGCCGGTGCAGCTGCCGACCGCGCGCCTGCTCGATGCGATGGCCGGGCACGGCGGCCTCGTGGACCAGCTGTTTGTGAACGTCGGATACGGGGTGAACCCCGCGTGGAAGGGGGCGCCGCCCCGCTTCTCTTTCGACGGGCGGCGCAACCGGTCTGGCGCGCTCTTCATGGCTCTCACTCGAGCGTGGCTCCACCTGAACCAGAATCCGGACGCCACGGGGCAAGGAGGCAACTGTTTCGGCGACTCGGGCTCGCCGCACTTCCTCGGAGAGTCGAATCTGGCCGTTGCGACAACCACCGGTGGAGACCCGATCTGTCGGGCACTTGGCGTGCACTATCGCCTCGATACACCGGCGGCGCGGAGCTTCCTGGGGCAGTTCGTGACCTTGCCATAGGCCGCCGTTCCCGGCGCGGCTAAAGCCCTCTTGCAGCTGCGCGCCGCGTGGCAGTGGTCGGCCGGTGGCTTGCTCTCGAGGAAATCCTCCGCGAGCGCGAGGCGGTGCGCGCGAGCCATGGCGTGTGCCAAGCGTGCTTCTTGCTCCCATGGCGGAACACCCCGAGGGCGCTCCGGCGCGGCGGGATCCCAGCGGCCTCGTGATCCTGCTGGTCCTCTGCGCCCTGGAAGTGGCGATCCTCTACCTGCTGATCGCGGTAGAGACGCCGCTCGCCCCGCTCGTGCGGAAGGCGATCCAGAACCCTGGCGGCCTCGTCGCCTTGGTCATGAGCGCGGTGACGGTGCTCTGCATTGGGATGGCGGTGTTCCTGTCCCTCCTGGAGCGAAGACGCCGTGGCGACACACCAACCGGAGACTCACGACGTGACTGACCGCAAAACCATCCTCATCACCGGCGCAACGGGGCAGCAGGGCGGTGCCATCGCCGCGGAGCTTGCCGGCGCCGGGTTCGACCTGCGGGCGATGACCCGCAAGCCCGACAGCCCCGCTGCCCGGGCACTGGCCGGCCGGGGAGCCTCCGTCGTTCAGGGTGACCTCAACGACGAGGCCTCCCTCCGCGCGGCGCTCGCGGGCGTGTGGGGAGCGTACTCCGTGCAGAACACCTGGGAGGCAGGTGTCGAGGGAGAAGAGGAGCAGGGCAAGCGCTTCGCGACACTCGCGAAGGGCGCGGGGGTTCAGCACCTGGTGTACAGCTCGGTCGGCTCGGCCCACCGGAAGACCGGCATACCGCATTTCGACAACAAGTGGCGGATCGAGGAGACGGTCCGATCACTGGGCTTCCCCTCCCACGTCATCCTGCGGCCGGTGTTCTTCATGGAGAACATGGTGTCCCCGTGGTTCCTTCACGGTGATACGATCCACTCCTCACTCCGGCCGGATACGGTGCTTCAGATGATCGCCGTCCGGGACATCGGACGGTACGGCGCGCGAGCATTCACCGACGCGGTACGACTCAACCGGCGGGAGATCGACATTGCGGGTGACGCGCTCACCATGCCCGCCGCCGCCGCCGCGCTGAGCCAGGGCCTGGGTCGTCGCATCACCTATGGGGCCATTGCGATCGAGGACGTCCGGAAGAACAGTGAGGACTTCGCGCTCATGCTGGAGTGGTTCGAGCGCGTGGGCTTTGATGTGGGCATTCCCGCGCTCGAGCGAGAGTTCGGCATCCCACCCACACGCTTTGTCGCCTGGGCCGCACAGCAGCAAGCAGGATGAAAACGATGGTGTCGTATTCAAAGCAGCTGTACGTCGGGTGGGCCCACCTCGACGCCAACGGTCACATGGCCAACTCCCCGTATCTCGCCCTGGCCGCCGATGTGCGCATGTTCTCCTTCGCCGAGCACGGCTTCCCGTCCACCGAGTTCGGCCGGCTGGCGGTGGGACCGGTCATCCAGCGCGATACCCTGTAGTACCGCCGGGAGCTGCGTTTGCTCGATCCGATCGAGCTGACCCTTGCGGTGGACGGACTGAGTCCCGACGCAGCGCGCTGGGTGCTCGTCAATGAGTTCATCGGGTCCGATGGCCAGGTCGCTGCCCGGGTCACCAGCGCCGGAGGCTGGTTCGATCTGAAGGCGCCCGCCCTCGGGTTTCTAGGGGACGATCAGCCGTCCATTCGCGATGACTGCCTCGACCCGCCGCGTGTTCCGGATGTCGAGCAGCGGACTCGCCCCCAGAAGCACCAGGTCGGCGATCTTCCCCTCCGTGATGGTTCCAAGCGAATCGAGCATCCCGAAGTAGCGCGCCGGCTCCAGCGTCGCCGACGCCGGCGCGGTGCATCACCCCCACCAGGGCAAGTCGCTTCTCGAACAGCGCCAGGCCCACCTGGTCCGCGCCGGCGGGAATGTCGGACGGCATTGGGAAGCTCTGGGCGACGAATTTCCGGAGCGTATCCGGCAGCCGGCCCGCAAACGCGTCGCCCGGCAGGTCCCGTGTCGGCCAGAGCGCGACCTCGTACGCCGCCACCAGCGTCGGGACGATCCGGGTGCCATTTCGAACGAACCGCGCAAAGAGGGCTGACATGTCGTCCCCGCTGCACCGGCCCAGCACGCTCTGAATCGGGAAGCGCGGCGCCAGCGCGAGCGATTCTGCGGGGGTGCAGAAGACCGGTATCTGCAGCAGGTGCTCGAGGCTGCCGACCCCGGAATCGGAAACCTGGGCGGGAGTGATGGCGCGCGGCACGTGCCCGGCCACCCGGAGACCCCGCTCCCTCGCGGCCCGCGCGGCGGCAAAGTAGACCGCGGGGGGCATTTGGCCGTGGAGCTTGACCACCTCCACCCCGAGTCTCGCCGGGGAGTCCACCGCTGAGCGCGCCTCCTCCGACGTGCGCGCGAGCAGGTGGGGCATCAGGATGTCGCCCCCCTCGAGATAGGGACCCGAGGCCATGATCCTGGGCCCCACCAGATCACCGCGCGCGATCTCCCGCCGCCATTGCGTCAGCCGTTCCCAGGTGCCGGCGAGGTCTCGCACCGAGAGGACGCCGTTCACCACATAAAGCCGGAGCACTTCCCGTCCCCCCGGCACATCAGTGTGGACGTGCCTGTCCCAGAGCGTGCCGCGGACGATGACAGTCTGATCGGGCCGCGGCACCGAGTCGGCGCCGTCGATCACCGTCACGTGAGTGATGGCGAGCAGGTCCGGCGCCGGGGCCGACTGCATGAGCGCGAGTGCGAAGCCCAGGAGGGCCATGGGGCCAAGATACGGACTTCCCCGCTCTAGCCGCAGCCCTTCCCGGACCGCATCTTAGGTCGTTCCCTACCCCAACCAAACGGAGCGCGCCATGGGTGACTTCTTCGCGTTCAGGAAAATGATCACACCGACCGTCATCCAGATCTTCTTCTGGCTGGGGGTCCTGGTCTGCGTCATCGGCGGTCTCGGCATTCTCAGCAACGGCGATGCTCTTGCCGCTGTGTCCCCGGTGCCTCCCACCATCACGGCGATCCTCGTGCTCGTCGTGGGGCCGCTGCTGGTCCGGATCTACTGCGAGCTTCTGATGGTCCTCTTCCGGATCTACGAATCGCTGCGGGCCATCGAGGTCGGCAAGGCGCGGGGAGTCCAATGATCCGTGATTGGCTGGCGGCCGCGCTGGCGACTCGGCGCGGGACATGAGGGAACCACAGATTTCACAGATGTGCAATCTGTGAAATCTGTGGTTTGCAGTTCCTAACGCACCACGAACACCGGCTGCACCCACGCCTTTCCGCCGCCCGAGTCGTCCACCCGCGCCCGCACGTAGGTGAAGTCGCGCGCGCGGGCCGGCTCGAGCGTATAGCTCGGCGAGAGTCCGCCCACCCGCGCGAGGACCCGGCCCCCATCCCCGATGAACGTCGTGGTGTACTTGAAATCGGATTCCTGCCGGATACGGAGGGAGATGGCGGATGCCGACACGGTGAGGCTGTCGAGCGTCACCGCGCTGCTGGCGTAGAAGAGTCCGCGCTCGAGATTCCGCATCAGCTCGCCGGCGTCGAGCCGCCGCGCGGCGATGGCGATCCATCCCCGTCCCGGATTGGACCGCTCCCGGGCGAACTCCCCCTGAAAATGATGCGCGTCGTCCACCGCGATGCCGTAGATCCGCTTGCCCGCGCTGAGCAGCGCATCCCACACCGCTTCCATCCCCGGTGCGTCGTCTCCCCCCTCGTTGTGCACGAACGGGTGCCCGCTGTGGATCTCCAGCAGCGAATCGTTCCGTACCTGCAGCAGCTCCTTGACGCCGAACGCCCAGCGAAAGTTGGGATGGTTGATGTGCGGCACCCCCGAGGCTTCCCGGACCGCATCCACATTGGCCTGGATGGTGCCGACCAGCGTGGAGTCGTTCCGCGGGGCGATGACCTGCGTCAGCGCGAGGCCGTTGACGTGCACCGGCCGGCTTTGAACCGAGGTAGTCAGCTCCTCGCCTCCAATCAGGAGAAACGTCGAATCGACGAGGCCTGCGAGCCGCGCCGGGTCGGTGAAGACGTTATGGTCGGAGAGCACGAGGAACTGGTAGCCGCGCGACTTGTACCAGGCCGCCACGACCTCGGGCGGCGAGTCGCCGTCGCTCCCGGTGGTGTGGGTGTGGGTGTTGCCCTTGAACCAGCGGAGGCCGGTCAGGTCGCGCGGCTCGAAGCGCTGGGCGGAAACCATGTCGGGGACGACCACCAGCATTCCGGCCGCCAGGAGCATCCGGACGCGAGTTGCCATGGCTACCTCGAAGGGGGTGTGGCGGTCGCCGTTCCCTTGAGCTCGTTGAGTGCGGCCGCGATCGCCGGATTACCCGACAGGTGCACCGCGCGCTCGAGGAACAACACCGTCTTGGCCGTATCGCGCCGTTGCTCCATCGCGTAGGCCATCTGGGTGAACGGCAGGCCCAACGTGCTCGCGATCCCGCTGGCTGTGCTCTCGAGCTCGCGCCTCGGTCCTTCGAGCAGCCGCGCGTAGCGATACGTCTCCAACAGCAGACGCTCGGTCGTGGCAAGGTCGAGAGGAGCTCCCATCATGCGGCGGACGTCGTAGCGGACGTCGGTTGTATCCACGGGAGCCGGCTGCATGTGGATCCCGATACCACGCTGAATCAGAAACCGGTCGAGCCCAAAGCTGTTGCCCGCCGCCGTCAGCCCCCACACCAGCGACCGGCGACCGAAATTCTGTTGAATCACGCGTAGAACGAGAAAATCGTTGGCGTATAAAACGGTATTGGCCGCCAGCGTCGTCGAGAATGCGCCGATCGGGAGAGTGATCTCCCTGGGAAGGATTTGCGGAATGGCCTTCACGATGTCCTGGTCGGTCATCGTGTGGAGCGGCCAGTCCGGCGCCACCGGATTCAGACCCTTCCAGATAGCCGGCGCGGATGCTTCATCGAACGGACGGATCGGATTGTCCCGCATTTGGCGCATGTACCACTCGGTCTGGGCCAGCGCCAGACAGACCACCGTCACGTCTCGCCGGATTCCCTCCACTTCCTGCGCCCACCAGAGGGGGAAGGTGTCGTTGTCGCCGTAGGTGAACAGGATGCCGTAGGGGGGCACCGAATTGAGCAGGTCGTACGCGAAGTCGCCCGCCAGCCGGGCGTCGGGACCGTGGCGCCGGCCGGCCTGGCCGTAATTCAGGGCGAAGGGAATGAGCGCGGCGAGAAAGACCGCCGATGGCAGTACGCGGCGGGCGCTTGCGAGTCGTCCAGCCGTCCAGCCGTCCAGCCGCCGCGCCACATCTCCGGCGAGCCTCAGGAGCCCTAGCCCCGCCCAGAGCCCCCAGACCACGAAGCTCACCACAAAGAAATAGTCGCGCTCCCGCACCTCGTGATGCTCGGAGCTGGGATACCGGTCATAGCCGAGGCTGTATCCCGGCTTGAAATTCATGTACGCCACCAGCCCGAGGCCGGTGACGAGGAAGAGCACCCCGAGGAGCCACGCACCGCTTCGGTCGCTGCGCCACTGCGCCACGAATCCGCGCATGCCGAGAGTGAGGAAGGCAAGCGTGAAGATCGTGCGGATCGGCAGGCTGCCGAGGGCACCGGGGAGCGCCTTGGCCCATTGCCAGTCGAAGTACTGCAGATAATTGAGGAGCTGGAGCCCGATGATCGTGAGCGTGCGGCCCGGATTGTCGGCTCCGCTCATCACCGTCGGGTCGTCGAGGGGCGTCCGGGGCGGATACTGCTCGCGCCGCATGACCGCCAGCAGCGCGTCCCAGGTCGCGGGGGCCGCTTCGTTGAGCATCGGGGACTGCCCCGAGCGGATCAGGAGGTACAGATACGGGGTGACCCCGACCAGGGCGATGCCGAGCATCAGCACGGCGAAGACCACCTCTCCCGCCATCGCCGCGAATGCCAGCGCGCCGAGAAACGCCACCGCCCCGATTGCGATGAGTGTCGCGTTGCCGAGTCCGATGCCGGTCAGCAGAGCCCAGAGCCCGACCAGGACGGCGGCATCGCCCCACTCATGGCGGCGGGTCACCGGATCGGCGGAAGGACGCAGCCGGAGCTCGGCCACGACGAACGCAACCGCCGCGGGACCGACCAGCAGCCCGAGCAGGTGGTTGCCGATCGCGATGCCGAGCAGATACGCCACCAGCAGCAGGTACCGCCCCGCCCGTGGAGTGCCCCGGGCCGCGCGCCATCGCATCAGGAGCCACGACACCGCCGCGATGGTGAACGTCGCCACCGCGTAGACCTCGGTTTCATTGCTGCTCTGCCAGTTGGTAAAGCCGAATGCGGCAATGAGCACGCCGGCCGCGGCCGCAGCGAGGCGAAGCACGTTGCGGCGGGCGCTCTCCGAATCGGCCAGGTACCTCCCCGCCGACTCCTGGAGCACCAGGAACCAGCAGCCGGCACCGGCCGCGCTGAAGAGCGCGCTCAGCAGATTGGTTCGGAAGGCAAACTCGCCGAAGGGAAAGATCATCCCCCAGACGTAGCCCATCACGATGAAGAGTGGGGTCCCCGGCGGATGCGGGATGCCGAGGATTTTCATGGCGGCGATGAACTCGCCGGCATCCCAGAAGGTGACGCTGGGGGCGAGGGACACGAGGTACCCGAGCAGGACCACCAGCGTGACGAGGGCGGCGGCTTTGTAGGGCGGACGACTGGACGGCCGGTGGCCGGACGGCTGGAATGAAGTCGTCATCGTGGCCGAATGGCGGACGCGATCGCGAGCGCATCGCGCGCATGAGCGGCGTCGTGCACCCGGAACAACCGGGCTCCCGCTTCCCACGCGAGCGCGCAGGTGCTGGCCGTTGCCGTGTCCCGCTCCTCGACCGGGCGGCCGGTGAGCGTGCCGAGAAACCGCTTCCGTGACGGCCCGACCAGAATCGGGCGGCCGAGCACGCGGAGCGCGCCGACGCCGCGAAGCAGCTCGATGTTCTGCTCCGGCGTTTTCCCGAATCCGAGACCGGGATCGATCACGAGGCGCTCGGACTGGATGCCCGCCTGGCGGGCCCGGTCCAGCGCGGCGGCCAGCTCGGCGATCACTTCCACGAGCACTCCCGAGGGATAGTCCGCGTGCCCGAGCGACGCCATATCCGAAACGTCCCCCCGGGAATGCATGAGGATGAGTCCCGCGCCGCGTGACGCGCACACCGCGCCCATCGCGGAATCGAGCCGGAGCCCCGACACATCATTCACGATGGCGGCGCCGGCGTCGAGTGCCGCTTCAGCCACTTCGGCCTTCACCGTATCCACCGAGACCGGAATCTCAGGAAGCCGCCGCGCAATCGCGTCGATCACCGGAATCACCCGCTCGCGCTCCACCGCGGCCGGAATACCGACGGCATCGGGCCGGGTCGATTCGCCGCCGACATCGAGAATCGTCGCACCCTCGGTCACCAGCCGCTCGGCGTGGCGCACGGCGTCCTCGACGCCGGCAAGACGCCCGCCGTCACTGAAGGAGTCGGGTGTGACATTCACGATGCCGATGATCGTGGGACGATCCAGCGCGACCGGGCCCCGGGCCGTCTGCCAGCGAATCGGGTCCTCGGCGGGGAGCGCGTGACCGAGCATCATCGCGAGCTCGACGAGCGGCGCCGGACTCGTCCACGGCCGGGCCAGCGCCGCGAGACGCGCGCGCGGTCCCGCGAGCAGCGCCCAATCGTCACCCGTGATCACGTCGAGACCCAGCCGCGAGCCGCTGGTCACGAGGGCCTCGAGGGTGGCCGCTTCGAGTTGGGTCACGTGAAAGGCGAGCATCTCGACGCTGTCGGCGGTGGTGCGCGCAAGATCGCCCTCCCATCCGTGGGACAGGAGGGCGACGCGGATCGCATCCTCGGGACGGCCGCCGAGCGGTGCTACGATCACGCGCCGGCGGGTTCGGCGGGCGGCGCTCCCAGCATCGGCGGCGCGCGGACGGCCGCGGCGGGCCCGCCGGGCTTCGCATTGTAGGACGGCAGCGGGACGTGCAACACGCGGGGCGGCAGCTGCTCCCCGCGGAGCAGAATCAGCACGTCCTCGGAGTCGAGGGTCTCGCGCTCCAGCAGCGCCAGGGCGATCCGGTCGAGCAGCTCACGGTGCGACGTCAGGAGCTCGCGCGCGTGGCCGTGGGCCTCGTCCAGCAGCCGCTTCACTTCCTCGTCCACCATCCGCTGGGTCCGTTCGGAGATCTCCCGCCTCTGCGCGAACTCCCGGCCCAGGAAAATTTCCTGCTCCTTGTTGCCCACCGCCATCATGCCGACCTTCTCGCTCATCCCGTACACCGTCACCATCTGGCGGGCGATGTTGGTGGCGAACTGGATGTCGCTCCCGGCACCGGTGGTGACCTTTTCCTGCCCGAATACAAACTCCTCCGCCACCCGGCCGCCGAACGCGATGGCGAGCCGCCCCAGCAGGAATTCCTTGGTGTGGCCGTAGCGGTCGGTCTCGGGAAGCGAGGTCATGAGCCCGAGGGCGCGGCCCCGCGGCACGATCGTGACCTTGTGGATCGGATCGGCGCCCGGCGTCTGCAGCGACACGACGGTGTGCCCCGCCTCGTGGTACGCCGTGAGCTTGCGGTCGTCCTCGGTGAGCACCAGGCTCCGCCGCTCGACACCGAGCATCACCTTGTCCTTGGCGTCCTCGAAGTCCTGCATATCCACCAGCGTCTTGTTGCGCCGAGCCGCGAGCACCGCGGCCTCGTTGACCAGATTCGCGAGGTCGGCGCCGGCGAGACCGGGGGTTCCCTTGGCCAGCGCGTCGAGCCGCACGTCGGACGCGAGGGGAATCTTCCGGGTGTGCACCCGGAGAATGCCCTCCCTGCCCCGCACGTCCGGAAAATCCACCACGATCTGCCGGTCGAAACGGCCGGGACGCAAGAGCGCGGGATCGAGCACATCGGGCCGGTTGGTGGCCGCGATCAGGATCACGCCGTCATTCGATTCGAACCCGTCCATCTCGACCAGGAGCTGGTTGAGCGTCTGTTCCCGCTCGTCGTGTCCGCCCCCCAGGCCGGCGCCGCGGTGGCGGCCGACGGCGTCGATCTCGTCGATGAAGATGATGCAGGGGGCATGCGCCTTTCCCTGCTCGAAGAGATCGCGAACCCGCGAGGCGCCGACGCCGACGAACATCTCGACGAAATCGGAGCCCGACATCGAGAAGAAGGGCCGGCCCGCCTCACCTGCGACCGCCTTGGCGAGGAGTGTCTTGCCGGTGCCCGGGGGACCCACCAGCAGCGCGCCCTTGGGCAGCCGCCCGCCGAGGCGGGTGAACTTCTGCGGATCCTTGAGGAACTCGATGATTTCCTGGAGCTCGACCTTCGCCTCGTCAGCGCCCGCCACGTCGGCAAAGGTGATCTTCGGCGTGTCGCCGGTGAGCATCTTGGCCTTCGACTTGCCGAACGAGAAGGCGCGGTTGCCCCCCGACTGCATCTGCCGTATCAGTACGAACCAGATCGCGAAGATGACGATCCAGGGAAGCATCGTGACCAGGATCGACACGATCCCGCTCTTGGGCTCCTTGGCGGTAATGGCGACACCGGCGTCCTCGAGACGCTTGAGGATCGCTTCGCTGTTCGCGATCGGCAGATTGACGGTGAAGTTCCGGACCTGGCCGGCTCCCTGCGCCACCGCGTTGCGGAATTCTCCCCGCACTTCCTTGCCGCTGTAGACCTCGACCGCCTTGATGTTGCCGGCGTCGAGCTGCCGGCTGAACTCGGTGTAGGAGAGCACTTCGCTGCCGCCCGCCCGCTTCTGCATGAGCTGGAAGAGGGTGACGGCGAGCAGCGCAACCAGGAGCCAGAGCGCGAGGTTCTTGCTCAGGCCCGACCAGTTGGGCATGGAAGGCTTCGGGGGTCTCTGCTGCATCACATCAAGTCCGCGATAAAGGGAAGATGCCGGAAGTCTTCAGCGTGATCGAGGCCATAGCCGACCAGAAAGGCGGTCGGCGCCTGGAATCCCACGAAGCGCACCTCGGACATCGGTTGGTGCATTTCCACCTTGTCGAGCAGCGCGCAGATGGCCAGCGAGGCCGGCGCCCGCTCCCGGAGCACCCCAAGGAGCTTCCGAAGAGTGCTCCCCGTGTCCACAATGTCCTCGACCAGCACGATGTGTTTGCCCTCGAGCTGCGTCTCCGGATCGTAGAGCAGACGCACATTCCCCGACGACGTCGTGCCGGCGCCGTAGGAGCTGGCGACCAGAAAATCAACCTGCAACGGCCGCTCGATCTTGCGCACCAGGTCACCCAGGAAAATGAAGCTCCCCTTGAGCAACCCCAGCACCAGGAGATCCCCGTCGGGATACGCCTGGGTAATTTCGGCGCCCAGCTCGGCCACCTTCCGCGCGATCGCCGCCTCGTCGTACACGATGGACTTGACCGTTCGTCCGCCGGTACGGCGCAGAACTTCAGGACTGCTGGGCATCGATCCGCCTCGCGAGAGTGCCCGGGGCCGGAATCCGGGCCGCTGAGCGGCACACTCCCGGAACCCACACGACCTCACCATCCACCTCGATGACCGGCCAGCCGACCCGCAGGCTGCGCGGAACCTTCGCGTCCTGCATGCAGCGCACGACGAGTCTCCTTCCGGCACCTCCGAGCGGCCGAATCCGGTCCCCTGCCCGCCATGGCCTGACGGTGTAGCTGCCATCCGCGAACCAGCTGGCCCACTGCTTCCGATCCAACCGGTCCGGAGCCGGCTCCGGATGCCAGGAAATCTGCCACAGGCCGAGGTGGCGGGTGCCGGAAGACCCCTCGCACGCTGTCTGCCCCCATAGGGGACGATGCACAGCCTCCCGAAAGAGACGGAGGCGACCGAACGAGAGCTCCGCGGCGAACCCCGCACCGAGCTCCGCGACCGCCCCACTTCGGCCCCTGGCAAGCAGCCGCTCGATCCGGGCAGCCCGAGCCGGGCCTACGAGGCATCCCGCCCGCCGACCCAGGGCGCCGAGCAGGGCCCGTAGAATGGCCGAATCATACCCCCGGAGGGGGGTCGCAGCAACGGAAACCAAGTCCGTGCCAGCCTCCAATTCGAGCCCCGGAATCTGCCCGAGGAGAGCATCCCACCCCGCCCGGTCCGCCGCGGCCTGGCGGCCGAGGGCGAGCAGCCGCCGATCCACGTCGGGCACCCGATGCCGGAGAAGTGGGAGCACTGCGGTCCGGAGCCACGATCGCTCGTGCCGGACATTCGAATTGGCGGGATCCTCCCACCACCGCCGCCCGAGCCCGCGGAGATACTCGGCTAGCTCTTTCCGGCGGAACGGAAGGAGAGGCCGGACCAGGCGGTCCCGCCGCGCCGGGATTCCCGCGAGCCCTGCGGGACCAGAGCCCTTGAGCACCCGCATCAGAATCGTTTCAACTTGGTCGTCCCGATGGTGGGCGGTGAAGACGACCGGGGCATCGAGGCGTTCAGCCTCGGCAAGGAGCCAGCCGTAGCGCGCCGCGCGGGCCGCGGTTTCGGATGCGTCGGGCGGAAGGCCAAGTCTGGTGGCGAGGAACGGAAGTCGGTATTCCAGCGCCACCTGTTGTACGGCATGGGAGACGGCGGCGCTGTCCGGATGAATCCCGTGGTCGGCATGGGCGACGTGGAGCGACAGCTCCCCCGCGGCCGGCGAGCGCACCAGGAGCGCGAGGAGCGCCAGTGAATCGGCCCCGCCGGAGACCGCGACGAGCGCCTGCCCCGCCGGAAGACCGAGCCCGGCCAAGTGCCGGTCAAAACGCGCCTCGAGCGTCATGGGTCCTCGAACGGCTCCATGTGCACGAGCACGTATTGCACGCTGGGGACCGCATGCAGGATCGCGCGCTTCACCTTGCCGCTCAAAATGTGCGCGTCATGCAGTGAAAGCGCGGGATCGGCCTGCACATGCATTTCGAGCAGGAAGCGGGTCCCGCTTTTCCTGGCCCGCAGCTTCTCGGTCGCCATCACCCCTTCCACGCTCTGCGCGGCGTTGTCCACCGCGAGGAGCAGCTCCTCGTTGGGCGAGCGGTCCATCAGCTCCTGGAGCGCCGGCTTGAGAATCGTGGTGCCGTTGTAGAGGATCAGCAGCGAGGCACCCAACGCCGCCCAGTCGTCCGCTTCCTCCCAGCCGGGCCCGCCGATCAAGGCGATGCTGATGCCGACAAACGCCGCGGTCGAGGTGATCGCGTCGGCGCGGTGGTGCCAGGCGTCGGCGCTCACCGCCTGGCTGCCGATCTGCTCGGCGCCTTTCAGTACGAACCGGAAGAGCGTCTCCTTCACCGCCACCACCAACACCAGAACCACGAGCGTGAACGGCGCCGGTGCGTGGTGCGGGGTGAGAATCTCCCGGATCGCCTGGATGGCGATGCCGATCGCGGCGCCGCAGAGAAGCATCCCCACCGTCGCCGCGGACACCGCTTCGGCCTTTCCATATCCGAACGGATACCGGGTGTCGGCGTCGCGGGAGGAGAGCCGGAGCCCTCCCCACACGATGAGGGAGCCGAAGAGGTCGGCCACCGATTCGACCGCATCGGCGATCAGGGCGTACGAATGGCCGAGGATGCCCGCGACCAACTTGACCATCGCGAGGATGCCATTCACCACCAGCCCGAGCTGGGCCAGCCGGATGCCCCGCCGGAGCGCCTCGGTCACTGCTTCGGAAGCCGCGCCATGAAGAGTCCGAGGATCCTGCGGTACTCATCGGTCCACGAATCGGGACGCACGAACCCGTGATCCTCGACCGGATAGACCGCGAGATCCCAGTCGGTTTTGCCGAGCTCGATCAGCCGTTGCGCCAGGCGCACGACATCCTGGAAGTGCACGTTGACGTCCACCATGCCGTGGAGCATCACCAGCGGATCCTCCAGACCTTCCGCGAAGTAGATCGGCGAGGAGCGCCTGAAGGCGACGGAGTCTTCCTGCGGCTCATTCAGGATCTCGGCGGTGTATGGGTGATTGTAGTGCGCCCAGTCGGTCACGGAGCGGAGCGCGGCGCCCGCGCCGAAAGACTTGGCCTCGGTGAAGAGGGCCATCAGGGTGATGAACCCGCCGTAGCTCCCACCGTAAATCCCGACCCGCTCCGCCTCGATGCCGTAGGTTCGCTGGACGTACTCCGACGCATCCACCTGATCCTGCAGATCCCGCCCGCCCATGTGGCGATAGATCGCAGTCCGCCAGTCCCGGCCATAGCCCGCCGAGCCCCGGTAATCCACGTCGAGCACGACGAAGCCCTGGCTTGCCAGCAAATGGTGGAACTGGTACTCCCTGAAATAGGTGGACCAGTACTTGTGCACGTTGTGGAGGTACCCTGCGCCGTGGACGAAGATCACCGCCGCGCCGTTGGGCCGGGCGCCGACGTCGGCGGGGCGATAAATCCGGGCCGGCACCTGGACGCCATCCGACGCGGGAATGTTCACGATCTCGGGCTTGAGCCAGGGATGGCTCAGCCACTGCGCGGTGGGCGACGTGGTCAGCCGGCTCCTGACCCCGCCCGCCCGCGCCGGCTGGAGATAGAGCTCCGGCGGCCGATTGGCCGTGGAGAAGACATCGGCCAGCTGGGAGCCATCGGGGGAGAGGGCCACGGTATGGCCCCCGGCTTCGGTCGTGAGGCGGCTGGACGGCTGGACGGAGGGATCGATCGGCAGCAGATACGCGTGGCGCTCGTAGGGGGACGCCTCGCTGGTATGCAATAACCAGCGGGTCCGGTCGGGGGTCAGCTGTGCCGCCAGCACCTCCCACTTTCCCTTCGTGCGCTGGCGGCGGTTACTGCCATCAGCCGCCATGGTGTAGAGGTGGGAATACCCGTCTGCCTCGGAAACAAGCCAGACGCCGGCATCCCCCGGAAGCCAGCCCCCGCATCCGTCGCAGGGACCGCCGACCCACGCGGTATCCCGCAGGACGTCGATCGACGTAACCCGCGCTGAGTCGGCGTCCACGCGGAGCAGGCGCCTCGTGGTGTAGTCGTGGGACCAGACGAAGGTGAGCGCGCGCGTGCCGGCCTCATTCCATCCCGCGATCGCCAGATTGCCGTAGATGTCGCTGCTGTCCCCGGGGATGGGCCGGATGAAGGTGACCGCGCCGGTCTCGACGGTCAACACGCCCAGGCGCTCCTTGTCCTGCGCGTCACCCACCTTGATGCGCGCGGGGAGATCCTCGACGAACCCGGTGAGCGTGACGTAATTGGGAACCTTCTCGGTGCGGGCGTCGGTGGCGCCGGTCGAAAAATGCACGAGCACCGCCCGCCCGCTCGGCGAGGGCTCGAGATTGCGCACCTGCTCTCCGCGCGCCAGGAAGAACGGCTTGGGGCGCCCCGCGTCCCGGGCCTCCCGCTCGGCCTTGTCGACGCTGTCGCGCGACTTGCGGTCCCGCATGGCGATGATAAGCGCCTGCTGTTCCCGCTCGAGGAACGCCCGCTCACCGGCCGCGGGCTTGGGTACCTCGGGGGCGGGGCCGTTCCGGATATCGGTGAGCTGCTGCTCGCCGCCTTGCATGAGGTCGAGCGCGAAGATGTTGTTCTCCCGCCGGAAGAATACCCGGCGGCCCTCCCGGTCGAAGGAGGGATTCGATTCGGTGACCGAAGGCGTCGAGGTGAGCCGGCGCACCCGACCGAGCGGAAGCTCGACGAGGTAAAGGTCGCCGCGCAGCGAAACGACCCGCCGGCGGCGGTCGAATGAGAGCGGTCCTTCCGCAACGGCGGCGTCCAGCGAATCGGCCACCGCCCTGGGCAATGCCTCCGGTACCGCCCCCACGACCGCACGAACCCGATAGGGCTTGAGGGTCTCCTTCCAGTCGGTGCCGGGCGGAAGCCAGCGGAAGTGAATCCACTGTCCGTCGGGGCTCCATCGGACATTTGAGGGCTCACGCCCGGTGTTCTCCGGCCCGCGCATGATCCACGAGACCGTGAGCTCGGGACGGGCGGCTTGCGCGGCAGCGGTTGTGGCGAAGGCGGCGGAGCAGGCGACGAGCAGAGTTGAACGCATGTGGATCTCGATGAGGATGAGGGAGTTGCGAAGAGCGAGGAGCGAAGAGGAACAACCGCTTCGCGCTTCGCGCTTCGCTACTCGCTAGGACACTACGGACTCAGCCGCTCCAGCATCCAGACACCAGTGTCCAGCAACGTGTAGCGCAGCCTGTCATGCAACCGATCGGGACGACCTTGCCAGAATTCATACTCACGGGGGATCACCCGGAAGCCGCCCCAATACGGGGGACGGGGGATTTTCTCTCCCCCGTGCATCGTCCGCGCATCGGCCCATTGGCGCTCGAGCTGCGCCCGGTCGCGCACCACCTCGCTCTGCTGCGAGGCCCACGCACTGATCCGGCTCCCTTCGGGGCGGGAATCGTAGTACTTCACCGATTCGGCGTCGGAGACGGTCTTGACCGTCCCGCAGATGCGCACCTGGCGCTCGAGCTCCCCCCACCAGAACACCAGCGCCGCGCGGGGATTCGCGGTCACCTCTCGCCCCTTCCGGCTCCGGGAATCGCCGAAGAACACGAAGCCGGCGGAGTCGGCGCCCTTGAGGAGGACGACGCGAGCGGACGGGTGGCCGTCCGGCGTGCAGGTCGCGAGCGTCATCGCGTTCGGCTCGAGGAGCTCCGCGTGCTGGGCCTCATCCAGCCACGACATGAACTGCCGCAGCGGATCGGGATCCAGCGAGCGCTCGTCCAGAACGGCCTTCGCATAGGCTCGGCGGAGATCGGCGAGACTCATCCGGGCCTCGCCGCGCCGGGCCATGGCCCTGGTGGTTCGTGCGGTAGCTCCATCTGGGAGACCTCTTCCTTGAAGAGCGAGAATCCGCGGGCGAGATAGTTCTTGAGCGCTCCGGGGTGGTCGAGCGTGCAGGTGTGCACCCAGACGCGCCGGATGCCGGGGCGCATCGCCCAGCCGCGGTGCACGGCCTGGGAAAGCAGATAGCCGCCGATACCCTTCCCCGCGAACTGGGGGAGCACCCCGAGGTAAGCGATCTCGACATTCTCTTCGGGCTGCAGCTCGAGCTCGAAGTAGCCCGCCGGCGTTCCCGCTTGATGCGCAACCCAGGTTTCCACCTCCGGCCGGCTGAGCCAGCTCATCCACTGCTGCCAGGTCCAGGAGAGCCGGTCCATCCAGAACCAGTCGCCCCCGATCCCGGTATACAGCGCCCGATTCAGCTCCGGCGAGGGAATCCCCGCCCGCACGAGGAGCATGTCATCGGGCACCCGGCCGGCGAGACGGAGCGCCTCCGGGGAGCGCATCTCGAGGTAGGTCGTCGTCACCGGGACCTTCATCCCACGATTCCGGCGCAGGCACCGAACCCGATGCCGATGAAACCCTCGCGCTCGCATCGCCCCCGGAGAATCACCTCGTCACCGTCCTCGAGAAAGCGGCGCGACTCTCCGGTCGGCAGCAGGAGGGGATCGCGTCCGCGCCACGTCACCTCTAGGAGGCAGCCCCGGTTCTCCTTCTCCGGTCCGGAGATAGTGCCGGTGCCGAGTACGTCTCCGGGCCGGAGATTGCACCCGTTGCTGGTGTGATGGGCGACGAGCTGGGCGAGCGTCCAGTACATCGTGCTCAGGTTCGAGCGGCTGACCCGGAGCGGGGCCACCCCGTCCCGCCGCATCGCGGCGCTCGACAGATGCACCTCGAGTTCGACGGCAACTCCTCCCCGGCTTCGGTTGGCGTCGGAATCGAGGTACGGGAGCGGCTCCGGATCGCCGGGTCCCCGTGCTGCCGCCGCGACCCGGAACGGCTCCAGCGCGTCGAGGGTCACGACCCACGGGGAGATCGTAGTGCCGAAATTCTTGGCGAGGAAGGGACCCAGAGGCTGATACTCCCAGCGCTGGATATCACGCGCCGACCAGTCGTTCAAGAGTCCCAGGCCGAAGAGGTGCTCCTCGGACCGGTCCATCGGCACCACCTCGCCCAGGGCATTTCCGCGGCCGACCCACGCCGCCATTTCACATTCGTAGTCGAGCGCTCGCGAAGGGCCGACCACCGGCGCCGCCGCATTGTCGTCCCTCGTCTGCCCCGAGGGCCGGGGAATCGGCGATCCGCTGGGTACAATCGATGATGCCCGGCCGTGGTACCCGATGGGAACCCATTTGTAGTTCGGAAGCAGCGGCTCGTCGGGACGGAACATGCTCCCGACATTCGTGGCGTGATGGATCGAGGCATAGAAATCGGTGTAGTCACCGATCTCCGCCGGCAACAGGAGGTCCGCCTCATCCATGGGAACGAGCAGCGCCGGGTCCGGCCTCGTCCGGGAGGAATCCGCGCGCAGCAAGCCATGCACCGCGCGCCGCAGGCTTCGGGAGGCGGCGCGGCCTTGCGCCATCAGCGGATTGAGCGTGGTGCCGAGCAACGCGATTTGCACCGGCGGGGCGACTCTGGCGAGGACCCCCGAGGTGGCCGCGCCGTGAAGATCCAGAATCTGGCGTCCGATCGCGACACCGATGCGGGCGTCCTCCCCCGTCCCCTTCCGGCGGAAGACCCCGAGCGGAAGATTCTGCAACGGAAAGTCCGTCCCCGCGAGGTTCGCCGACTCCACCCAGGAGCGGAGGCCGGGCTCGTGGGTCTCATCGAGACCGTACCTCTCGAGCGAGCTCACAGCGGCCACTCGTCCAGTGGCTCGCGGAAGGAACAGGAGCCGAAGCCGTGGAAAAACTCCGACCGCATCGTCTGCAGAATCTCCCAGGGGAACGTCGCGTCGCGCCACACGAGTGATGCGTTCTCGATTCGAAGCGCCGACGCATCGGATTCGAGCAGCGCGTCGCGGATCGCGACTTCCGAGCGCCCCGACCAGGCGAGCAGCGCCGCCAGGGAGAGATTCAAATAGCCGTACATCGTTCCCGCGGGCGCGCCGCCAGCGTAGGTCAGGGGAAAGGTGCCACGGAGAGGATGGTGCAGTCCGGCCGTCGCCTTGAACGGCACGCCTCGCGCTTCCGCGGCGATCAGAAAATGTGCCAGCGCGTCGCCGTCGGGGAAGGCGTCGGGCGACGTTCCCCCGGTTCGCACTTTCGCGCGGGCACCGCGCGCAGCCGCCACGTCGAGCACCACGTCGCCCGCCTCTCCAACCGGAACTTCGAGGTAGCTGACCCATCCGGGCGGAATCGCCGCGAGCACCGCCAGCGCGACGCCGACAGACCCCGCTTTCACCTCGATCGTCTCCACCCGCGCGACCGTGTGCTCCCGATTGAAGCGCTCGATCGCGTCGACATCATCTGCCGTACCGGTACCGACGAGGGCGGAGATCGGGACAGGATCGGTCGGGTCGTCACCGTCGCTCTGCTCCCTCATGAAGTTCGCAAGCTCGCGAAGCCGGTCCGCGGGGACCACGAGGCGACCCAGCGCCCATGCATCCGGCGAAGCACGATACCTCCGATAGTTGGAGAGCACCTCGGGCAGCGGCAGCGTGGCGGGAGGAAAGAGGCCGGCGTAGTCGATGGCACGACCCAACAGGGCGCGGGCGACGGGCTCGTCCGGCGGAGAAGCTTTCGACACGATGGAATAATAGCCGCCGGGTGCCTGGGCCGGGGGTCTCAGCGTCGCAGCCGGAACGGGGTGATGTCCAGGACGGCGCGGCGGTCTTCCGCCAGGTCCGCCAGCACTTCCCCGAGGGCGGGCGCGAACTTGAAGCCGTGGCCCGAACAGGGACTCGCCAGAATCACCCGGGAGTCGGCGGGAGAACGGTCGATAAGAAAATCGCCATCACGGGTGTTCGTGTAGAGGCAGACCGCGCTTTCGAGCAGCCGGCCGTTGAAGGCCGGGGTCAGCTCGGCCATGATCTCGCGCAATCGTCCCGCTTCTTCCAGGGCAACCGTGCGCCTCACGGTGTCGGGATCGGCCGGCTCGCCCTGGTGGTGAATCGCAACCTTCACACCCGCGCCCTGATCGGGAAATCCGTAGAACATCTCTCCAGGCGCCCACTCCCAGATAAAAATCGGCATTCGCTCCGCCGAAACGAGCGCGCGATCGCCCGCCGGCTCGAACCAGAACAGCGCCTGCCTCGCGACCGTGAGGCCGAGCGGGTAGCCCGGGAGCGCCCCCGCCATCCAGGCTCCCGCCGCGAGGATCAGCCGCCGCACCCGGTACTCCCCCGCTTCTGTCCGCACCAGGATTGCCTCCGCCGCGGGGCGCCACTCGAGCACCGGCTCCTCGTACCTGAAGACGGCGCCCGCCGACGCCGCGAGCGCAAGGGCGGTCTCGATCGCCGCCTCGGGCCGGAGCACCCCGGCGCGAGGCTCATACAGACCGACTTCGTGGGGCCGGGCAAGAAATACTGGAAAGCGGCGGCGGACGTCAGTCGCGGTGAGCATCTCGAACGGCAACCCATGCAATTCCGCGCTCCGGTGGGCGCCCGCCACCAGGATTCCCTCCGGCGGCCCGATCATCAACCCGCCGGTCGAGCTGAGGAGCGGCACCTGCCCGTCACGCTCCAGCTCTGCCCATTTCACATACGCGCGCTGGACCAGGGGGACGTACTGGGGATGCTCGAAGTACGCCTCGCGAATGATCCGGCTCCGGCCCGTCGACGAGCCGAAGGAATGGGGGGGACGAAACCGGTCGAAGCCGATCACGCCCTTCCCGCGGCGGACGAGCTCCAGCGCGGTCATGCTTCCCATCGCGCCGAGGCCCACAATGCCGACGTCGTGGATAATCACGGTGGGTTATCCTATATGCATGACCGAGGGGCACGCAACGAGCTACGCGCTGATCGATCTCATGCACATGGGCCGACGGGAATCGGTCGCCGCCTGCGTGCTCGAGACTGCGGATGGGCCTCTCGTCATCGATCCCGGTCCCGCCTCGACCCTTCCGAGTCTCCGCGCCGGGCTCGCGCTGCACGGGTACGGCATCGGCGACCTTTTCGGGATTCTCCTCACCCACATCCATCTCGACCATGCCGGCGGCACCGGCTCGATCGTCCGCGAGAACCCGCGGCTCAGGGTCTTCGTGCATGCGAAGGGCGCTCCGCATGTGATCGACCCGTCCAAGCTTCTCACCAGCGCCACGCGACTGTATGGCGCCCGAATGGAGGAGCTCTGGGGGGAAGTGGCGCCGGTGCCGCAGGTACAGGTGCAGGCGCTCGAGGGGGGTGAACGCCTGAAGCTCGGCGGACGCGACATCGTCGTGACCTACACTCCCGGGCACGCCGCGCACCACGTCACCTTTTTGGAGCCGGCGAGCGGAGTGGCATTCGTGGGCGACACCGCCGGGGTGATGAGTCCCGGCCTTCCCTGCGTGCTCCCCGTGACTCCGCCTCCCGAGTTCGACCTGGAAGCGTGGCTCGACTCTATTCACCGGATCCGGATGCTCGAGCCGTCCGAGATCGTGCTGACACACTACGGCCCTTCGCGCGATCCTGCACGACACCTGGAGGAGCTGCGGTCGGGGCTGCTGGCATGGTCGGAGTATGCGCGCGACAGTCTGTCGATCACCGGGTCGGAGGCCAGCCGAATCGCCTGGTTCACCAGCCGTCTCGAGGAGTGGATCGACGGCCGCGTGGAGCCGGAGCGGGCCAAGAAGTTCCTGGCGGGGGCGGGCCCCGATGCCTGCTGGCACGGCTTGAGCCGGTACTGGAGCCGGAAAGCCCCGGCCCGTTCCTGAGTCAGGAGTGTGCAAAAAGGAATCACACGTGACGTCGTGTTTTCAGCGGGGGGATGACCTGATCGGCCGGTGAAAGTGTGCCGGTGGGTGCGGGCATCGAGTGCGGCTCCGAGGAGCCGTCAGCGATGCCTGTTTTTGCGTGATCTCGTTCGGGGAAGGATCACCACATGCATGCGCTCGCAAGCTACTTCTTCCGCGCCCCGGCTCCGACCATCACGAGCCCGCCCACGATCGCCGCGACGCCAATCCACGCTGGAACGGTGCGTCGTTCCTCGACCGAAGCCTTGAGACCGCCGACCTCGAGTACCGTGTCGGAAGATTTGTAGCTGAGCCCGCGGACGAGAATGAAGATGCCCACGGCGGCCATCAGGAATCCAGCGAGAGTAAGTCCCTTCATCTCCGCCCTCCAGCGTAATGGTGCGAGTGCCTGCGCGCGCGAGGATCGGATGCTCCGCCCCGGCTCCGGGAAGCTAGCTGAATCGAGATGAAAACTCTCCGCAGATGGCTCAAGCGAACCGGCGCGGCGCTCCTGGCTCTGGCGGTGCTCCTCGTCATACCAGTCCTGCCCCGGATCACCATGCCACGCTTCCCGACGCCGCCCGGTGCCGACTCCGTCGAGCTGGTCGTGAACAAGGGGTATGCCATCAACGCCCTCGGGCAGGTGTTCCTCGGGAGCCAGTATCGCGATCTCTGGATGCAGCCGATCACAGTAGAGGTGCTCGACCTTCGAGACTTCGAGGGCGGACTGCGGCCGACCAAGGAGGGTGGCGGACAGGAGACCCGCAGTCTCCATTTTGAGTCCGCGGGCGGCCGTCATTTCATCTTCCGCTCGGTCGACAAGGAGGTCCTGCGCTTCCTGCACAGCGGGCTCGGCAAGAGCCCGGTCGCGTGGCTGGTGCACGACCAGACCAGCTCCTCCTTCCCCGCCGGCGCGCTCGTAGCCAACCCGCTGCAAGAAGCCGTGGGCCTCGCCAGCGGTCGCCCGCGACTCGTCGTGCTGCCCGATGACGCTCGCCTCGGCGAGTACAGAGAGCGGTTTTCCGGAATACTCGGCCTGCTGCAGGAAGGGCCCGGAGATTACATCCGGGTGCTGCCGGGGGCCGCGGAAGTGAATGAAGTGAAGGACACCGAAGAGGTCCTCCCGCTCGCGGACGGCAGCTCGCTGCACCGGCTGGACGCCCACTCGTTCCTCACGGCAAGACTCGTGGATGTCTTCCTCAACGACTGGGACCGGCACGAGGGGCAGTGGCGATGGGCGGCGTTCCGCGAAAGCTGGGGAACCCGGTGGCTGGCGATCCCGGTGGACCGCGATCAGGCGTTCTCGTCCTACCACGGCATCCTCCTGGCCATCGCCCGCCTCCGCACTCCGAAACTCGCGGGGTTCGGTTCGGAGTATCCCAGTCTCCGGGGATTGTCGCGGAACAGCCGCTCCCTCGATCGCCGGCTGTTGGCGGGGTTCGAGCGCGCGGCCTGGGATTCGACCGCATCCTTCGTCGTCGCTCGTCTCAGCGATTCCGTCATCGACGCAGCCGTCCGGAAGATGCCGGAGGCGTATTACAAGCTGGCGGGTCCCAGGCTCTCCACCACGCTCAAGCAGCGGCGCGACCAGCTTGCAACATTCGCCACGAAGTTCTATCTCCGTATGGCGGAGCATTCCGAAGTGCATGCCACGAAGGAGGCGGAGACGGCGCACCTCGTCTACCACCCGGATGGAGGAGTCGACGTGCGCGTGGCGACTCGGGCGGAAGGTCAGGAGCGAACCCCATGGTTCGTCCGGCGGTACCTGCCGGCCGAGACCGGGAGAATCGATCTCCATCTTGGCGGAGGGAAGGACCGCATCGTCGTGACGGGCACTCCGTCGCGCACCATTGCGGTGCACGTGTTCGACGAGAAGGGACGGAAGGTGTCGATGGACCCATTCCTGGATTCATCCGCCGTCCGCCCGTGAAACCATTCGAGGAGATGTTTATGCGTATTTCGCTGTTGCTCGCGACGACCCTTGTCGCACTCGGAGGATGTGCCTCCAAGACCCAGACCGGCGCCGTGGTCGGCGCGGCAGGCGGGGCTGTTGCAGGTGCTGTGATCGGAAAGGTGGCGGGCTCCACCGCCAAGGGCGCCATTATCGGCGCGGTGGTAGGCGGAGTGGCCGGCACCCTTATCGGGGCCCAGATGGACAAGCAGGCGAAGGAGATGGAGCAGAATATCAAGGGGGCCACGATCGAGCGGGTCGGCGAAGGGATTCAGGTCACTTTCGCCTCCGGTCTGCTCTATGACTTCGACTCCGACGTCGTGCGGGCCGACGCAAAGACCAACCTGCGCGAGCTGGCGGCGAGCCTCACGAAGTACCCGGACACCGAGCTCATCATCATCGGGCACACCGACCAGCTCGGCAGCAACGCTTACAACCAGGGGTTATCCGAGCGTCGTGCCACCGCCGCCGCCAGCTACCTGATTTCAGAGGGGGTCAGCGGATCCCGTATCGGGACCAGGGGGCTGGGCGAAACCGAGCCGGTTTCGACCAACGAGACTGAAGCCGGGCGGCAGGCGAATCGTCGGGTGGAGGTGGCGATCTACGCGAGCAAGGCAGCCCGAGCGGCCGCCCCTAGGACATACTGAACTCGCGGGCAAAGGCGACGTCGAAGACGAAGGTCTTGGCGCGGCTTCGAGTCTCCAGCACATCCGCGACCCGGGTCAGCCGGGCCGGAATCTGCAGAATCTTTTCCTGTGCGCGCTCGCCGATCTCGTTCAGACCGTCGAGCGCCTCGATCGCCCAGTACCTGATCTGCTCCTGCACGATGGCGAGGTAGTCGCGAGGGCCGTAAATGCCGGCCCGCCGAAGCACGTCCGCCATGGCGCGGAATTGCGGCATGCTCGCCCCCGGCATGTCGATCGACGGCATGACCTCCGCCGCCGAGGCGAGGGCGCGGTTGGGATCCCGGGCCAGGACTTCCTTGAAGATCGTGCGATAGAAGCTGTAGTGACGGGCTTCTTCCTGGGCCACATTCGTCAGCACGCTCGCGATCAGCGGCTCGTTGCTGCCCGCGAGCTTTCCGGTATTGCTGTGGCTCTCCTGGGTGGCCCGTTCCTGCAGTGTGGTGTAGACGAAGAGCCGGTACGGATCCTTGTCCCATACCGGATCGAACCCGGCCCGGAGGTACTCGAACTGCATCCATTCCAGCACCGGAGTGTCGAGGACCCGGCTGTCACGGGCATAGTCGTGCATCACCGCGCCGTGCCGGTCCTCCTCCGCTGTCCACAGGTTGGTCCACTTGGACCAGAAGCTGTCACCGCCCAGGTAGACGGCGAGAAGGCGATGAAAATGCGGCAGCCCTTCCTCGGTCAGCAGGTTGAGCGCGAGCGCGATCCGGGCGGGAAGGCTGATCCCCTCCGCGCGCCGACGCAGCTCCCGCACATGGCGGTCGGGATCGGTGTCGGGGGGCGGTGCGAGAATCTGGCTCGGAAACCAGAGGATGCGTTTGGCTTCGTGTGCGTCCATCAAGTCGTGGACGACGGGTTCCAGGTCGGCCAATACCTCGACCTTGGCGAGAGTGTCGGTTTCCATCTGGTAAATGTGTCCGGAGAGCCTGTAGCGCGGCAACAGCCAGTCAGCCGTTAGCTGATAGCCGCCTTACGGCTCCCCGATCGGCGCGCCCGGCGGCTGCGCGAATGGCCGGGGGAGGCTCTGCGGATCCCACGGGCGCTCGAGATATCGGGAGATATCCGCCAGGAGTTGGGTCAGATGCGCCGCGCCTTCCGCCTCTCCTTGCCGGTCCCGCCGGAGTCCCGGCAGGGCCGCCAGCTCATCCGCGAGCGTCCGCAACCGGAAGGTCGCGATCGAGCGCACCTCGGGGCTCCGGGTCGTGGCGGCGAGCCAGATCAGCCGGTCCACCACGACGCGCTGCGCCGCCCGCCCCAGGGCCGTGTAATAGGGATCATCACCAGGCGATTTTGCCGTCGCCGCCATGACGCTGTCGATCACCTCGACCAGGCCGGGCTGGGCGGTGTCGAGCGAATGCTGCTGCACCAGCCGGGCCGCGCGCTCCGGATTGAACAGCAGCTGGGCCACCATGTCCGCTGCCACCGCCGCGGGCGTGATCGCGTCGAACACCGGGCTGGTGACCTTGTCGAACACTTCACCGTCGGGCATGCCGGTGGGGCGCGGGGGGATCTTCGCCAGCACGGAGCGCGGAATCGCCAGCTCCCGCGGGGAGATGGCCTGCAGCACCGCCGAGAGCGCCCGACGCTGCTCCGCAGGGCTCACCGGCCGGGTGGGCTCCTGGCTGTCGCCGCGGAGCGCGTAGGTGTAGTACTGCCCCCCGATCACCTTGGTGGCGGCTTCCACCTGATAGCGATGGTGAAGGTAGAGCGGCACCAGAACCTCCTCGAGCGCCGCGAGCGGACGGCCGCGCTGGATGGCCTGCTCCCCGAACCGGGCCAGCGCCGCCCTGCGCACGTCGAGCATGCGGGTGAGCTCCGCGACCGCATCGGCGCCGTTGTCCCAGAGATGGGTGGTGGGGTGCGCGCTCCCCAGCGGCCGCGCGTCCTGATCGCTGAGGAACAGCAGCCCGCGCCCCCGCGACGCGGTGAGGATCCCGTCGAGCGCCCGCTTCTCGTCGCTGCCGGGGGCGAAATCCGAGTAGCCGTACTTGACCGCCTCCTTGTCCCACGCGCCAATGCCGGTGGCATAGGCATCGGAGAGATCGATCGAGCCGTCGGCCGCGAGCTTCGCCACCGGATGGGGGTAATCCATCACGGACGCGCGGCCTTCGGTGCTGGCGATGTAGTTGTGCTGAATGCCGAGGGTATGCCCCACCTCGTGCGCGGAGAGCTGCCGGAGCCGGGCGAGCGCCATCGCCTCGGCAGCGGCGGAGCGCTCGTCGCCGGTCCGGTACGGCGCCAGCAGCCCCTCCGCGATCATGTAGTCCTGCCGCACCCGGAGCGAGCCCAGCGTCACGTGCCCCTTGATGATCTCCCCGGTGCGCGGGTCGGTGACGGTGTTGCCGTAGCTCCAGCCGCGGGTGTAGCGGTGCACCCACTGGATCATGTTGTAGCGGACGTCCATCGGGTCGGCGCCCTCGGGCAGCAGCTCCACCTGGAAGGCGTTCCGGTATCCCGCGGCCTCGAAGGCCTGGTTCCACCATCGCGCCCCCTCGAGCAGAGCCGAGCGGATCGGCTCTGGTGCGCCGCGATCGAGATAATAAATGATGGGCTTGACCGGCTCGCTCACCGCGGCGCCCGGATTGCGCTTCTCGAGCCGGTGCCGGGCGACAAACTGTTTGGTCTGGGACGTCCCGAGGGGCGCCGTGAGGTCGCGGTAGGACACCCCGAAGAAACCGGCGCGCGGGTCGGATTCCCTCGGGGTGTAGCCCGGCTCCGGCAGCGCGACCAGTGAGATCCGCTGCCGGATCGTCACCGCATCCGCGGACGGCGCGACCTCGCGGAGCCATGCGCCTAGGCTCTCGCCGGTAAATGTCAGGCTGGTCTCGATCTCGGTGTTTCTGGGAAAGACCTTCGTATTCGCGAGATGCAACGCGCTGCGGGACTGATCGAGCCGGAAGGTACCCTGGCGCGTCCGGGCCAGGGTGCCGACCACGTTGTGCACGTCCCGCAAGACGAAATCACTCGCGTCCACGAGGACCGTTCCCCCGGTCTCCGCCTCCACTCGGAAGCCCCAGAGTGTGGACGTCGCGAAGGACTCCTCCACCGCGCGGCGCGCGGCGGCCGCGGTATCGCCGGCGCGAAACCCGTAGTTGGGCTGCACCATCAGCACTTTATTGCCGATTCGCTCGAAGCGAACGATCCGCTCTCCACCGATCTGGCCCCGGTCGAGTCCGATGTCGTTCGACCCGAGGCCGGTAGGCGCCCCGGTGATATAGAGGAGCTCCTCGCCGAGGCGCGGAATCTCCATCCAGAGCTTCCCGGCCGCGCCGTCCCAGTAGAGCGGGATGAAGCCGTCCAGCTTGCTCAGTCCTTTCGTCTTGTCGGCAATCGACGGTAACGCCTGAGCGAAGAGCGAAGAGCGAAGAGCGAAGGGGGAAACTGCGCTCGCGACGACGACTCCGGCGACGAGCTTCCATACGGCGGATGAACGGATCATGCGAAGGTCTCCACCAGGGAGCGAAGAGCGGGGGAGCCGGAATCTGGGCTCCCCCGCCGGGTGGATCAAGGTCGGCGGCATCGAGGACTCAGGTAGCGGAGCGCAGGGCGGCGAGTATTCGCGCGGTCAGACCGCCGGGCACCCGGATACGCCGCAGCTTTGCCCGCACGCCCTCGAGCACCTCGCCTTCGAAGTGAAACTCGCGGGTGCACTGCTCACAGATGGCCAGGTGGGCATGCACCCGCGCGGTTTCCTCGGGAGAGAGCTCCCGGTCGAGGTATTCCTCCAGCCGATCGAATGCCTGTCGGCAGGTGAGCGCGTCGCTCATGGTGATTCCTTCTGCTCGGTGATGAGAGCAAGGTCGAGCGCCGCATCCCAGAGCGCGCGCTGCAGCTGGCGCCGCGCCCGGAACAGGCGGGAGCGGACCGCCCCGATGGGGACGCCGATCATTTCCGCGATGTCCTGGTAGGACAGGTCGTCCAGGAAATACAGTGCTGCGACGACGCGATACTCCTTCGGAAGTGCGGCGATTGCGCCGTTGATCCGCTCCGAGTCCAGCCCCGCGAGCAGCACGCCGGCCGGATCGCCGGGCGCTTCTCCCAGGCCGGCAGCACTGCTCTTCTGCCAGAGGTAGAGCTCGGGGACGTCGTCCAGCGTCACTGGCTGCCCTTCCCGGCGGCTCTTCCGGTACCGGCTCAGGAAGGCGTTGGTCAGGATCCGGAAAAACCACGCGCTGAAATTGGTGCCCTTCTCGAACGACCCGTAACCGCGCCACGCCAAGAGCGACGCTTCCTGGACCAAATCCTCGGCCTCGGCGGCGCGGCCGGTCATCCGGTATGCCGCCCGGTACGCCGGCTCCAGCAGGGGCACAACGACGGCCTCGAACTCCACTATGCGGGAACCTGCTCCGGCGGTTACCATGGTGGAATGGTAGCGGCGTGCTGGTCGAACGCGGACTTGGGCCGGAAGGTTCCCGGGCCGCTCCCCTCGCCACCGGATTTTCGATGAGTAATGAACTCGCCGGACTCCTCGTCCTGGCCGCCGCGGCGTATCTCGCGGTGGGCGTCGTGTTCGCCATCGTGTTCGCCACCCGTCTGGCTGGCCGACTCGACCCGGCGGCGGCCCGCGGTACCTGGGGATTCCGTGTGCTCGTTTTCCCGGGCGCGGCGCTCCTTTGGCCCCTGCTCATGTTGCGCCTCGGGAGAGCCCGGTGATCCGGCGGCTCCGGCAGCAGCACCTCCGTATGGCCCTCGTTCTGGCGATCGTCGTCCCGCTCATCCTCATCCTGGGGTTGCTCACTCGCCGTCCGGCACCCGTCCAGCCGATTCCGCCGGAGCTGGTCCGGCCATGAGCGTCCAATACATCGCCGTCACCTGGAACCGCCAGAAGCGGATCTACGATCTCATCGTGGCGCTTTCGGTCTTATTCCTCGTTGGAATCTTCTTCGTGGCGTCCCTCGTCACGCATCCGACCATCACCTTCGAAACGGGGCTCATCAGGGGGCTCGGACTGACGGCGCTCCTGCTCCTGCACATCATCCTCTGTATCGGGCCACTCTGCCGCCTGAACCCCGCGTTTCTGCCGCTGCTCTACAACCGACGGCATCTTGGGGTCACGATGGCGATCGTGGCGTTCGGGCACGCCGGCTTTGCGGTTGTCCAATTCCATGCGTTCGGGGACGTGAACCCCCTGGTCAGCGTGCTCAGCTCGAATGGTGACGTCGGCTCACTCGCCGGATTTCCCTTCGAGCTGCTCGGCCTCGCGGCGCTCCTGATTCTTCTCCTGATGGCCGCGACCAGCCACGATTTCTGGCTCTCGATCCTCTCGCCGCCGGTCTGGAAGGCGTTGCACATGCTGGTGTATCTCGCCTACGCCCTCCTGATCGGTCACGTTGCCCTGGGCTCGATGCAGGCGGAGACCAGCGCAGTGTTGCCCACGGTGCTCGGAGCAGGCGCCGTGGTCGTGATCGGATTGCACATTGCCGCCGGGCTCCGGGAGTGGCGCCTCGACCGGGAAAAAGAACGTGGTGGGGAGTGGACCCCGGTATGCCGGGCGGACGCGATCCCCGAGAAGCGCGCGAAGGTCGCAATGGTCGGCGGCGAGCGCGTCGCGGTGTTCCGTTTTGACGGGAAGCTCAGCTGCGTCTCGAATGTCTGCCGCCACCAGAACGGCCCCCTTGGCGAGGGCCGGATCGTCGATGGCTGTATCACCTGCCCCTGGCACGGATACCAGTACCGGCCGGATTCCGGAACGTCGCCTCCGCCCTACGACGACCAAGTTGCGACCTATGAATTGCGCGTGGAAGATGGAGTCGTCCTGGTCAACGCGCGGTCCAATACGCCGGGAACACGGGTCGAGCCGATCGAAGTTCCGCCTCCTCGGCCGATCTCCGCCGGACACGACGGACCCTTCTACATCGGCTATGCTCCCACCACCGATCCCGCGCTGGCCCGCCACACGCGAGCGGCGCTGGCGGGCATCGCGGTCCTTTCCTCCGGCGCCATGCTCGCCTTGGCGCTTGCGCAGCCTCCCTTCGCGGCGGCATCGTTCGAGTTCGGACACCCGCGCACCGTCTCGGGACGCGTGGTATCGGGCGCGTATCCGGCGCTTGAAGTCACCGATGGTAATCGCATCCGACGGTATCTGCTCGCCGCGGCAGGCAAGCACGGCGCCGGCCCTATGACTGCGCCGCACGAAGGCCGCAACGTGGCGCTCGTCGGCACCCTCATCCACCGCGGCAATGCGGCGATGCTGGAAATCGCGTCCATCAGCGCTGCAGACGACACGACGGCGCGACCGGCTCGCCAACAGGTGGATTTCGGCAGGTACACGCTGACCGGTGAGATTGTGGACGCCAAGTGTTGGCTCGGCGTGATGAATCCCGGCGAAGGAAAGACCCATCTGGGATGCGCGGTGCGGTGCCTGAGCGGCGGCCTTCCTCCGCTCCTCGTGATCCGCGACAGCACGGGCGCCGAGCAGCATCTCATCCTGACAGACGAGCGGGGAGCCCCGATGCCGAAGAGCGTTCTCCCCGACGTCGGCCGGCCGGTTCGGGTCGCAGGGCGAGTCGTTCGCGAGGGGGACCTCCTTTTCATCGAGGCGGCCCGGGAAGCGGTGGAGCGCATTCGATGACAACTCGGTCGACGATCATCTTTCCCGCCGCGCCATCCGCGATGCCCGCGACTCCGCTCACCGCAGGGCGATACGAGGTGCGATTTGCCCGGAGCGAAGAGGAGCTCGACCAGGCGCTCCGCCTGCGCTACCAGGTCTTCAACGTCGAACTCAATGAAGGCCTCGATCTCTCGGCCGTGAGCGGGCGGGACGAGGACGAGTTCGACCGCCGGTTCCACCACCTGCTGATTTCGGAGCGGGAGACGGGCGCGGTCGTCGGGACCTACCGAATGCAGACCGGTGCGATGGCCCAGGCCGGCGGCTATTACTCGGCCGGTCTCTTCGAAGTGGAGGGTCTCCCCGCTCCGATCCTCGAATCGGCGGTCGAAATCGGAAGAGCCTGCGTGGCCAGGCCCCATCGGAACGGGCGGGTGCTGCATCTCCTGTGGCGCGGCCTCGCCCAGTATCTCGCATGGAACGGGAAGTGCCGCCTCTTCGGCTGCTGCTCACTGACTTCTCAGGACGAGGCGCTCGGCGCCGCGACCCATCGTTACCTGGAGGAGAGTGGCGCGGTCCACCCCACGCTGCAGGTGAACCCCCGCCCCAATCACGCCTGCGGTCCCCTGACCTCTGCTCCCTCACCCCTGACCTCTCGCGTACCCGCTCTCTTCCGCGCCTATCTCGACATCGGCGCGAAGGTGCTGGGCCCACCAGCAATCGACCGGGAGTTCAAGACCATCGACTGGCTCGTTCTGCTCGATGTGAAGGAGCTCGACGTTCCGACCTTCTGGAGCTTTTTCCGGTGAAGGGCACCGAGGTTCCTCCCGCCGCGCCGGTTCGGGCGGACGCTCTCCCCGTGCTGCGGGGCGGGCGGCTCCGGGCGGCGCGACGCATCCTCGGGGCCGCCCTCTGGTCCGCCCTCCTCACCCTGGTGTGGGCGGTGGTGAATCTGTTTCTTCTGCCGGTTCCGCGCGCGCGCGTACGGTGGCGTCACCGGGTGGTCGGTACCTGGGCGCGAGGTATCGCCTGGATGCTCGGCATGCGGCGCCGGGTGATCGGGATTCCCCCCAGGGCTCCGTTCTTCCTCGTGTCCAATCATCTGAGCTACATCGACGTCATCCTGCTCTACTGCTCCATCGACGGCATCTTCATCGCCAAGCAGGAAATGCGGCATTGGCCCATCCTGGGCCCGTTGGCAAACCTATTCGGCACACTCTGGGTCAACCGCGGGGTGCGCCGGGACGCGGTGCGGGTGCTGGATCTGATCGATGAGGCGGTGGCCCGGGGCGACGGTGTGGTGCTGTTTGCGGAGGGAACCACGTCCTCCGGCGATGCGTTGCTTCTCATGCGCCCCGCCCTGTTCGATTGGGCGGCGCGCGAGCAGTATCCGGTGCACTATGCCAGCCTGACCTACCGGACCGCCGCCGGGGATCCGCCGGCGCGGCGGACCGTTTGCTGGTGGGGAGAGATGCCGTTCGGGCCCCACCTGATGAATCTCGTCCGGATCCGGGAATTCCAGGCGACAATTGAGTTCGGCGCAACGCCGATCGTGGCGCCGACCCGTGGCGAACTGGCGGAGCGAGTCCAGGGCGAGATCGCCCGGCAGTTCGTTTCAGTGGACACCAAGGAAAGGTCCAGGCAATGAACAGCAGTGAACTTTCCCTCGAGGGCAATCGGATTCTGCTCCGCCAGGGGCTTGCGCTGCTCGACCGACTGAGCGACGAGCTCTACGCCGAGCGCCGGGGATCCTGGGCCCCGGTTGGAGCGCAGTACCGCCATATCCTCGACCATTACGGAGCCTTCCTCCGGGGCCTCGCTCCCGGACGGGTGGACTATGACGCCAGAACCCGGGATGAAACGCTGGAAACCGGCCGCGACACCGCCCACCGGGCCACGATCAGCTACCTCGAGGCACTGGATACGCTCGAGGGAGAGGCAGATCAGCCCCTGATGGTGCAGATGGACAGTGGCGCCGGCCCCGACTCGCCCGACTGGAGGCCGTCATCGGCCGGGCGGGAGCTTCAATTTCTCTGCAGTCACACGGTCCACCACTTCGCGCTGATTCAGCTCCTGCTCGCGGGCACCGGAGTCGTGCTGGATCCGGAATTCGGCACGGCTCCCTCCACCCTGGCCTACCAGCGGATCGCCGCGCAGTAGGTGTGCACCCTGAGCTGGGTTCCCCTTCCTGGGGGATACGCTCTCGCCATGAACCGCGACGAGCGTCGAACCAGGGCTCCCGCTCTTCCCCCGACCCGCGTCACACCTGATGGCGTTCCGGCACTCATTCCGGTCGACGGTGAAGCCGGCGGAAGCTGGATCTCCCTCAACGCGCACGGACACACACTCGCCCTGCTCAATCGGTACGAGGACTCGCCGCACGACCCCGCGGGGACTTACCTGAGCCGTGGCCTGCTGCTGATCGAGCTGGCCGGATACGCCGGACCGGAGGCGGTGGACCATGCGCTGGTCCGGCGCCCTCTGACCAGCTTCCGTCCCTTCACGCTCGCCAGCATGGCGCCGGGGTCCGACCCATGGCTTTTCGAATGGAACGGCCGCGTCCTCGAGCAGGCTCGGTCCGCGGGCCCGGGGCTCCTGCGTACCAGCTCAGGCCGGGATCAGGCGGCGGCAGAGCGAATCCGAGGGGCTCTCTTCACCGCGGCGGCACAGTCACCCGGGGGCCTCACACCGGCGGTACTGGCGGCGTTGCACCGGAGCCACCAGCCGGAAAAAGGGCCATTCTCCATTTGCATGCATCGTGAAGAAGCAACAACAGTTAGTTGCTCTCTAATCACGGTATCTCCAACTGAATTGTTGTTTTGTTACGTGAACGGATCACCGGGCGAGAGCACCGATATCTCCCACTTCACCCTGCCTCGCTCCGGACCGAGTCCGGCGTGATGCGTAGAGGCTCGAAAGTCGCCCTCCTCGCATACGTCGCACTGCTCGCCGCCTCTACCTGGGCTCGGTCGGAGCGCCGCCAGGTTGGCGCTCTGGGACCCGGCGAGCGGATCGTTACCGTCGGCGCCGTTGAGGCCGATCGAGTGGCCGAGCGCCCTGTCCGCGTCGCCTTCTTCGACTCCGCACCGCCTTCGATTGACAAGCCGCCGGTGCTGCTTCTCCTGCATGGAAGCCCCGGTGACAATGGTGAGGTCACCCGGCTCGCGCGGCTCCTCGCCGGCCGGTACCGGGTGATCGCTCCGGACCTTCCGGGGTTTGGCGGATCCACCCGGCGGGTTCCCGATTATTCGATCCGGGCCCACGCCCGCTACATCGCACAGCTCCTCGACTCCCTCCGGATCGCCCGGGCCCACCTCCTCGGGTTCAGCATGGGAGGCGGGGTGGCGCTTCACCTGGCGGAGATGTCTCCCGCCAGAGTGAACTCCATCACGATGCTCTCGGCGATCGGGGTGCAGGAATTCGAGCTCCTGGGGGACTACTACCTCAACCACGCCATCCATGGCCTGCAGCTCGGCGGGCTCTGGGTCCTCTACAACCTGATCCCCCATTTCGGCTCCCTCGAGGACGGGATGCTGAGCATGGAGTATGCCCGCAATTTCTACGACAGCGATCAGCGTCCGTTGCGCGGCGTCATGTCCCGGTTCGAGCAGCCAATGCTCATCATTCAGGGGAAGGATGACCCACTGGTTCCCGCCGCCATCGCTTCCGAGCATCATCGGATCGTGCCGCAAAGCGAGCTGCTGCTGCTCGATGGCGATCATTTCATGGCATTCCAGCGCGCCGCCGAGCTGGCCGCGCCCATCGCGGAGTTTATCGACCGGGTCGAGACCGGAGCCGCAATCGCACGCCGCTCCGCTTCCCTCGCGCGGATCGCCGCGGCCGCGGAGCCGCTCGATCCCGGCAGCATTCCCCGAGCCACCGGGATAGGGTTCGCGGTGCTGGTGCTCCTGCTGGCCGCGGCCACGCTAGTGTCGGAAGACCTCACCTGCATCGCAACGGGGCTGCTGGTGAGCCGCGGAACCATCGGCTTCTTCCCCGGCACGCTGGCCTGCTTCGTCGGAATCGTCGCCGGCGACCTCCTGCTTTTTGCGGCCGGCCGCTACCTGGGCCGCCCCGCCCTTCGCCGCCGGCTCCTCCGTTGGTTCCTCACCGAGGAAGATCTGGCCCGCACCTCGGAGTGGTTTGTCCGGAAGGGCCCCGCGCTCGTGCTCACCACCCGTTTCATCCCCGGGACGCGTCTGCCCACGTACCTCGCGGCGGGGGTATTGCATACGCCGGTCATGCCGTTCGTTGCCTGGTTTCTTCTCGCTGCAGCACTCTGGACGCCATTCCTGGTTGGGCTTGCCGTGCTGTACGGGGAGACTGTCGTCGCCGCCTTCGGCGCCTACCGAAGATGGTCGCTTCCGCTCCTGATCCTGGCCGGCCTGGGGCTCTTCGGGTTCCTTAAGCTGATCGTCCCGATCTTCTCCTGGCGGGGCCGCCGGCTCCTGCTCGGTCGGTGGCGCCGGCTCACTCGCTGGGAATTCTGGCCCCCATGGATCTTCTATCCCCCACTGGTGGCCTACGTCCTCTGGCTTGGCGTGAAGCACCGAAATCTGACTCTCTTCACCGCCGCCAACCCCGGCATTCCCGGAGGCGGTTTCGCCGGCGAATCGAAGTGGCAGATCCTCCAGGGTCTGTCGCAATCGGCGGAGCTGCTGCCGGCAACGCTACGGCTCGAGGAAACAATCCCGGCGACCGAGCGGCTCGAGCGCGTGCGTGCGTTCATGGGCGGAGAGCGACTCGACTGGCCGATCGTGCTCAAGCCCGACGTGGGAGAACGCGGCCGCGGGGTGCTCATCGCGCGATCGCCCGAGGAGGCAGAGCGCTACCTGCTTCGTGCGTCCGGAACGGTGCTGGCGCAGGAGTTTCTGCCGGGGCTGGAGTACGGCGTTTTCTACTATCGGATCCCGGGAGAGGAGCGCGGGCGGATCTTCTCGATCACGGAAAAGCGCCTGCCCACGGTGGTCGGTGACGGGCGCTCGACGCTCGAGACCTTGATTCTTCGGGATCCTCGCGCCGTCTGCATCGCCACACAATTCCTCGACCGGTATGCCGGGGAACTCTGGACCGTTCCGGCCGGCGGTGCGGTCGTCCAGCTGGCCGAGCTGGGAACTCATTCCCGGGGCGCGACGTTCTTCGATGGCGCCGAGCTCCGCACTGGTGCGCTGGAGGAGGCCGTGGACCGGGTGAGCAAGGGTTTCAACGGGTTCTGGTTCGGGCGCTATGACGTTCGGGCCGATTCGGTGGAGGCGTTCCAGGCGGGACGCTTTCGGGTAATCGAGCTCAACGGAGTCACGTCCGAAGCGACCAGCATCTACGACCCGAAGCACGGCCTCTTCGCGGCGTACCACGTGCTCCGGCAGCAGTGGCGGATCTGTTTTGAAGTCGGTGCGCGGAACCGCGCGGACGGCGCCAGACCGGCGGCACTGGCGGAGCTGGTCACCCTGCTCCGGCGGCATCGTGCCGCGAAGAGACGCCACGCCACCACTTGATCGCCGCGACGAGCCTCATCATTAGACCGGTCTGCGCTCGTCACCCTGGCATTCGGGGCCATGGCTTCCTGATCCGCCGGCGGGCGCTTCCGGTGCTGGGCGGCTGGCTCTGAGGCCCGCCCGCGGAAAACCTCCGCCTCAGGATCGGACAGCGGACGGGTCCACTTCGCAGTGGGCCCGTTTAGTTTTTTGGCCACCGGGGCGATGATCCGGCCGGCCCCCTTCGCAGGAGCCCAGCATGTCCGACCCAGTCTGGCACGACCTCGGTTCTGTCGAGGAGCTCCGGCAGACGCCGCTCCGGCAGCTGGTTGTGGAGCGCACCCGCATCGCGCTGAGCTACGCCGACGACGTCTTCGGAGCGATCTCCGGCGCGTGCAATCATGCCGGCGGCCCCCTCGGCGAAGGCCGGCTCGACGGCGAGTACATTACATGCCCCTGGCACAACTGGAAGTACCATCGCGTCGGAGGCCAGGGCGAGCCGGGATACGAGAACGAGGCGGTCCCGCGATACGACGTGAACGTGGAAGCGGGCCGGGTCCTGGTAAACCTGGAAGCGGCTACGAAGCGGCACCGCATTCCCCACGAGCCCCATCCGCTCGCCCGAAAGGTCGAGCGCGCCGACGGTCCGATTCGCGTCGTGGGCATCTCGACGACGGTGATGGACCGCGCTAATCCGCGGGTATCCACCTCGGATCTTCTGCTCGAGGCCGCCGTGCGGCACGCCGGGAGCGCCTGCCACGCCGAGACCCGGCTCATCAAGCTCAACGAGCTGCGCTTCCGGCATTGCGAGGGCTACTACTCGAAGAGCGCTCACGCCTGCACCTGGCCCTGCTCGATCACCCAGATGGATCCGGAGGACCAGCTCGATCAGGTGTATGAGGCGATCGTGCACTGGGCCGACGTGCTCCTGCTCGCCACGCCGATCCGATGGGGGTCGGCGAGCTCGCTCTATTACAAGATGGCCGAGCGGCTCAACTGCGTGCAGAATCAGGTAACGATCCGGAACAAGGTGCTGATCCGGAACAAGGTCGCGGGCTTCATCGTCACCGGAGGACAAGACAACGTCCAGGGAGTCGTCGGGCCGCTGCTCACCTTCTTCGGCGAGCTGGGGTTCCTGTTTCCGCAGTTCCCTTTCATCGCGCACTCCCGCGGGTGGTCGGCGGAGGATATGGAAAACAACGTGCGGGCGGTGCAGCAGAGCACCGATCTGCGCGAAGGCGCCGAGGCGCTCGCCGATCGCGCGGTGCAGATGGCGGCGGAGATTCTCAAGGTGGAGTTCACTCACGAGCGGGTCGCCCGCGGCGGGCGCAAGGCGCATCACCTGGCATGAGGAGGAAACGATGAGCACCGACAGGCGGCAGTTTCTCGGCACGTTGGTGGCGATGGGGATCGCGGGGAAAGGGGAAG
>CAZHSO010000008.1:0-19646 GCA_964535105.1 uncultured Gemmatimonas sp. | reverse complement strand
CCTTTCCCCGCTTCCCCAGTCATCCTGGGATGTATCGTGGGTCTCCAGGATCACCGGCTCCCACCGCGTGGTCTTCGACTCGCCCGAAATGTCGCAGGGCCTTGCGCTGGTCCGCACGCTGGTGTGGTTCAAGGACTACGCCGAGATCTACGACGCCAAACCCGCCGACTTGAGCGCGGTCGTGGTCTTGAGGCACAACGCCATCTGGATGATCATGGACGACGAGTTCTGGGACCACCACAAGATCGGGTCCGTTGTCAAGATCGACGATCCGAAGACCGGCAAGTCGATCCGGCGGAATCCTTTCCTCGGACCAACCCCTTACACCGACATCCCGCCCCAGATTGCCGACGAGGTGCTGAAGAAGGTGCTGGCGACAGCGACCGTCCTGGCCTGCAACCTTGCCTTTCACGATGTCGTAGAGAAAATGAAGTCGGAGGCGGACGGTGACGCCGGCCGGGCGCGCGAAATGGCCCTGCGCCACCTCGTGCCCGGAGTGATCCTCCAGCCTTCCGGAGTGTTCGGGGTGACCCGCGCCGAGGAGGCCGGGTGTCACTACTTCCTCGCCAGCTGAAAAGGCTTCGCGGGGAAGCGGGAAATGGGGAAAGGGGAAGATCCACGGTGCCCATGCAGCAAGGGTGTAGCTTCGTTACGAATGCAGGACAATGTAGTTTCCAGAATCCAGTATCCAGCACCCAGATCACGGAGCCCAACATGACCACCCCCCGCCGCGATTTTCTCTCCCGTTTCGCCGCGGGTGCCGCCGTCGCGGCGGGCGGCCTGGGGCTGGCGCCGGCGCCGCTTTCGGCCGCCGACCTCCCGGTCCCCATCACGGACAAGTGGGACGTCAGCTGGGCCGACCGGTTGACCGGCCGGGCGCGAGCAGTCTTCGATTCGCCGCAAATCGAGGACGGGGGCGGGCTCTTCCGGGCCCTGATGTGGATGAACCAGAATAAGGAGATCTACGGCCTCAAGGACGAGGAGATGAACGCGGTGCTCGTGATCCGTCACGGCGCGATCGCGATGGTGGCCAACGACGAGTACTGGGCACGCCATAAGGTCGGCAAGAAGCGCAAGGTTACCGACTGGTCGGTGAACAAACCGGCCGAGCGAAATCCGTTCATCGCACACCCCGCCCCGGACGGCAAGCCGTCCCCCGGCGCTGACTACACGCTCGACGCGCTGAGAAAACGGGGCGGCATTGTGCTCGGCTGCAACCTCGCGTTCGGACAGATCGTGTACGACGTAGGAAAGGCGGAAAAGCTCGAGGGGCCCGCGGCGCGTGCCCGCGCGCTCACCTACCTCCTCCCCGGTGTCATCCTGCAGCCCTCCGGCGTCTTCGGAGTCATGCGCGCGCAGGCCGCCGGATGCGCGTACATCATGGGGACCTGATCCCCGTCACATGGAAGTCATTCAGGCTTCGATCCCGCTCTTCTTCGCGCTGATCGGCCTCGAGCTGGTCGTCGCCCGGCTGCGCCGCCGCTCGGTCCATCGCCTCGGCGACTCGGTCAGCGATCTCTCCTGCGGCATCCTCAGCCAATTCGCCGGAATCTTCATTGCCCTGGGGACCGTCATCGCCTTCTCCTGGATCGGCGAGCACTGGCGTATCCAGCGCATTCTCCCGCTCCCCGAGTGGATCTCCCGCAATCCCATGGCCGGATCCGGCGTCGGCCTCGCGGCGTTGGGTAGCTGGGCGGTGGTCTTTCTGCTCGATGATTTTGCCTACTACTGGATGCATCGCAACTCCCACGTCGTCAATCTGCTGTGGGCCGGTCATGTGGTGCATCACTCCAGCGAGGAGTTCAATCTTACGGTGGCGCTCCGGCAGAGCAGCCTCCACGGGCTGATGAGCTGGGTGTTCTACATGCCGCTCGCCTTCCTGGGCGTGCCGGTCACGATGTGGCTGGTCTGCCACGCGCTCAACCTGGTCTACCAGTTCTGGGTCCACACCCGCGAGATCAACCGGCTGGGCCCCCTCGAGCTGGTGCTGAACACGCCATCCCATCACCGGGTGCATCATGGGGTGAATCCGGAATACCAGGACCGGAACTACGCCGGGGTGCTCATCATCTGGGACCGGATGTTCGGAACCTTCGAGCCGGAGGTCGCCCCGCCGGTCTACGGGCTCACCAAACCGCTGGTGAGCTGGAACCCGGTCTGGGCCAACGTGCACGTGTTCGGGGAGATCGCGTCCAAGCTCCGCGCCGCCCGCACCTGGGGTGAGCGGTGGCGCGCGGTCTTCGGACATCCCGGATGGCGCCCGGCTGCGCTCGGGCCACGGATGGTGCCGGGGCCTGTGTCGCCGGAGACATTTCGGAAGTACGAGCCCGAGGTCCCCCTGGCGCTCCAGCGTTACGCCGTGGCCCAGTTCGCGGTCGTCCTCGTCGCCTCGGTCGCGTTTCTACAGGCCGCGAGCGGGATGTCCGGGGTGACGCTGCTGGCGGGGACCTTCTACGTCCTGCTCTCTCTCGGGAACATCGGCGGGATCCTCGAGGCGCGCGCGTGGGCCGGCCCGAGCGAAACGGCGCGGCTCCTCATTCTGGCGGGCGTGTCGGCGGTGCTCCTCGTGAACGGCGCGGGACCCGTCTGGCTCCTCGCCTCGGCCGCCGCGTTTGCGCTCCTGTCGGTGGGATGGGTGGCGCGATTGCGGGGACTGCTGACAAGCGCCGATGCGCGGGCGATAGTCGCAATGTGAGCGGTGAACAGTGAGCGGTGAGCGGTGAGCGGGAAAAGCCATCCCCGCTTACTGCTCACCGCTTACCGCTTACCGTGGAACCACAAACAGCGTCGCCTGCGTCCGTCCCGTCTGCGTCACCGCCTTCAAATGCAGCAGCCCCGTCGCCCCGTCGTAGAAATACTTGTTCCCCGTGCTCGCATCGAGCTCCGCGAGCGACGCCGCGGCGGTGAGCGGCGCGCCATTGTTGGAATCCCGGATCACGTCGAAGTTTGCGTTCGGATACGGCGCGATCAGCCGGACCCAGTCCCCGGCCACGCTGCGCCGCATGTAGAACTGCGGCCGGTCGGGTACTCCCCCGGTGTACTGGACGCGGTAGGTGCGGCCGGTGATGACCGAGGCCGACACCGTCTGCGGCTGGCCGGGCACCCCCACGTAGGTCGCGGCGGCTGCGTCGTCGCGGGTGATCGTGAGCGGCGCCACGACCTGCGCGTTTCCGCCGCGCACCTGGAGCTGCACGAAGGGGAGCTGGCAGACCCACGCATTCCACGGCTCCCGGCGACTGCACGCCGGCGTCACCATCAGGGGATTGTTCGCGGCGATCCATGCCCCGGCGGTCCCGGAGATGGTACCGTCGTTGTCCAGGATGATCGCGGCCCGGTCGCCGTCGCTGCTGGCCGCGGGATTCTCGAGGAACACGTAGTTGCTGTTGACGAAGGTCAGCGACTTCCCGTAATTGAGCGGATCGACCGGGAAGCCGTTGGTCCGGTTGAATCCGAGCGCGCTCATCGTGCGGGCGGGAGACGTGACGAAGTTCACGAAGGTCACCCGCTCCGCCCCGACCCGCCCGTCATAGAACTCGTATCCACGGATCGGAAATCCCGCCTGAATCTGGGTCCCGGCGCTGTTCGCGCTCGTCCCCACGAACACCGCATCCATGACGAAGGTCTCGTTCGAGGCAAAGGTCGCCCCGATTTCGTTGTCCGCGACCATCGCCCCGGTGAGCCGGAGCTCGGTGCCCCGGAGCCACACCGCCCGCCCGCGATGCTTGTAGCCGGTGAAGTTCCGGAAGACGGCGGTCACCGGCGGCGAGCTGGTCCCCGGCACTTCCCTCGGCGAGTAATGCACCGTCTCGGTCGTGCCGTCCGGCTTGGGGCCCTGGTCGACGTTGAGCCCGGTGTTGCTGTTCGAGTGGGCGACATTGTCGCTGAACTCGCCGAGCGGCGTCTCCCGCGGCTTGAGCGGGGAGCCGGTGGAGAGCCCGGTCGGTGACGCGGGAAAGGCAAACCAGAAACCGAAGCCGCGCGAGCCCGCTGCGACGTTCCGGCGGTAGGTGTTGGCCGGGTTCGTGATCCAGAAGGTGGCCGGTGTCACGTCGGACGGGATCAGCGCCTGGCCGGCCGCCGGCGTGCGGGTCAGCATGCCCAGGTTGTCCTCGAAAAGATTGCCGGTCTCCGCGCCGTCCTCCAGGAAGTACCCGTGCCCGATGTTGTCGTAGCAGACGTTGCCCTGGACGGTGGCGTTGTTGCTGCCATGAACCGTGACACACCGGTTGAAGCTCTTCCAGACGCTGCTCCCCTTGAAGTACTGTCCGTCCACCGGACCTTCCATGTGCCAATGCATCGGATATCGCGCCAGGACCTTCTTCTGCCCCATCCGCGTCAGCTCCACCCCCTCGACATGCATCGTCGCGTCGGCGGTCCCGAGGATGTGCCCACCAAACTGGGAAACCAGCGACCCCGCATCGCCCTGGATCACGATATTCCGGCTGAGGAGACCGACCTCCGCCCGCTCATCGAGCGGCTTGCCGGCGAAGGTCTGCATCACGCCCCAGTGGGAATGCCTGAGAGCGGTCTGCAGCGTGATCGTCGTGCCGTTCATGGCCGCTATGACGGCGTCTTCCGCCTGCAGCGGATCGAGATCGGTCGAAGCGATCGCGATCCGGTCGCCGGCGCGCCAGTCTATCACCCGGTCGAGGGTGAGCTGCATGCTTCCCGCGGCCGCAGTGGCGGCAATGCGGGCCCATCCGGCCCGCCGCTGTCCGTGGAGCTCGAGCGTCCCCCCGACGATGCCGAGGACCTTGGCCCCGACACCTTCAATGTTTTCGCCATCGGGCCCGGTGAGGGTGATGACCGCCCGGTTCGCATAGGGCTGGCTCTCCGAGCCGATCTCGAAGCGCCCGCCCTTCACGATGATCCAGTTCGACGTGAGGTTGATGTCCTTCGCGTCGAAGCGGAGCGTGCCCAGCACGGTGAGGTTGCCCAGTGAGGGTGGACTCACATCGAGGAGAACAGTCTTCCCCTCGGGAATAACGACGGCCGCGCCCGCGGCCGGCAGCACGCTCCCCGGCCACGTCGCCGGATCCGACCAGCGGATGAACGCGGGCGGGGGGGGCGGCGGTACGGTGGGGTCAGTCGGATCGGTGGAACAGCCGGTCAGCGCAATGGCTGGCAGTAGCGCGAGAAGTGCGCAGGATGCAAGGCGGGTACGCATGGTGACCTCGGCGTGCAGGGCAGCGGATCTGAGGGCTATCCGTGATGATAGGGCGAGTTCTTCTCTCGCGGAAGTTGTCAGTCAGCATAAAGCACGCCCCCCGACAGTGCGGTGCGTTGCGTCACATTCTTCCCAGCGCCACTCGCTGCAACACATTGCCAGGCTCCCTCTTCCTTGGGTGAGGCGGGCCTTGGCCGGGAGCGGCATTGCACGAAACCAGAGCACCCGGTGGGCTGGCTCTCCACGCCCCGGACAGTTCCCGTCTTTCGGGTCAGACGCTGGTGGTGACGCGTAGAGCCAAAGCATTGGAACTTCCTCAAGGGCAGCCTGGGCGACCCGGCCCGAGCCGAGAGCGCGGAGGAGCGGGCGCAGGTGTTGTGGGGGAACGTCCCCTCGTGGTAGCCTTCCCGGAACGGATCCGCGGATGAGCCGCGCGCTGTTCAGGAGACCACTCTGGAGGTTGCAATGCGGGCAGAGCCGGTGAGAATTGCCGCGATGATGGTGCTGGCCCTGGCTTCGAGCGGGTGCCTCGCGTGGCGGGTCGAATCCGTCCCCCCCAAGGAGCTGCTCAGGCATCCGGGCGTCGAGGCGGTCCGGGTGACCCGCGCCGACAAGAGCAAAGTGGAGATCTGGGATCCCGTGCTGCAGGGCGACAGCATCGTCGGCCATCCCACCGAGCGCGCTATTGCCCGGTTGGTGATGCCGCTGAGCCAGGTGGAGACCATCGCGGTGCGGAAAAAGAGCTTCGGCCGGACGGTGCTAATCGGATTGGGAATCGCGGGCGCGGTGACGGTGTACGCGCTGTTGCAGGAGCTGAATCAGGGGCAATAGCGGTCAGGGCTCAGGGGACAGGAGTCAGAAATAAACGACTGAAGACTGAAGGCTGAAGGCTGAAGACCTACGGCTATCTATTGAGCTCCATCTTGTGTGTCTCCGGCGCACACACCGTCGCCACCACCGTCAGTGCGCACGACGCCGCCATATAGCCCGCCACCGCCCACGCGCCGTAGCGCGCCAGCAGCAGCGTCGCGATGAGCGGCGCAAGCCCGCCGGAAAACACCGACGTCAACTGATAGATGAGGGACGCGCCGCTGTAGCGGACCCGGGTGGGAAAGAGCTCGGCGAAATACGCCGCCTGCGGCCCGTACATCATATCCTGCCCCACGTTCAAGCCGAGCACGATCGCGATCGCGACGAATCCCGGCCCACGGCCGAGCAGCCAGAAGAACGGAAAGGTGTAGAGCAGCGAGAGGATCGCGCCGGTCAGGTACACCGGCTTCCGGCCCCAACGGTCCGAGAGCGCCGCGAAGAATGGGATTGAGAGAAGCCCGACCACCGCCCCAGTGGCCACCCCCCCGAGCATCGTCGCCTTCGAATACCCCAGGGTCTTCTCGCCGTAACTCAGCACGAAGACGGTGAAGATGTAGAAGAGTACGTTTTGCGCGAATCGCATTCCCATTCCGACCAGGACTTCGCGCGGGTGCCGGCGGAATACTTCGAGCAGAGGAGCGCTCGGCGCGCCGTGGGTCTCCCGCGTCTGGATGAAGGCCGGAGTTTCCAGGAGACGCAGTCGAACGAACAGCCCGATGGCGATGAGCAGCGTGCTCAGCAGAAACGGGATGCGCCAGCCCCAGCCCAGGAATTCTTCCTCCGGCAGCTTGGCCGACAGGAGGGCGAAGATCCCGGTGCTGAGGAGCAGTCCCGCCGGGACGCCCATCTGCGGCCAGCTTCCATGCAGACCGCGCTTGGCCCCGCCGGAGTGCTCCACCGCCATCAGCACCGCCCCGCCCCATTCCCCGCCCACGCCGATGCCCTGGGCGAATCGAACCACCACGAGCAGCACGGGAGCCCACACGCCGATGGTGGCATAGGTCGGGAGCAGGCCCATCAGGGTGGTCGCGACCCCCATGATCATGAGAGACCAGACCAGCATCGCCTTCCGGCCGACCCGGTCGCCGTAGTGACCGAAGACGGCGCCACCCAGAGGACGAGCCAGGAATCCGACCGCGAAGGTGCCGTACGCCGAGAGGGTGCCTGCCAATGGGTCGAGCGTCGGGAAGAAGAGCTTGTTGAAGACCAGAGCGGCCGCAGTGCCGTACAGAAAAAAATCGTACCACTCAATGGTGGTCCCGATGAAGCTGGCCAGGATGACCGGCCGAATGGAATCGTTGCGCTGAGGCATAGAGGGACAGAATATACGCCTCCCGCTCTCCCCTTGCGTCACGAGGGGTAAGGGGTCTAGTCTCCTGCATCCTCTCCCTGACGGGACCCATGGATGAGCTCGACGTCAGTCTCCTGCGCGGCACTCTCGACCTCCTCATTCTGAAAGCGGTCAGCTGGGGCCCCCGCCACGGGTATGCCGTCGCCGAGTGGATCGGCGAAGCGACCGGCGACTCGCTGATGATCGGTGAGGGGACCCTTTACCCCGCTCTACACCGGCTGGAGCGGCAGGGGCTGGTCGAGGCGGAATGGGGCCTCTCCGAGAACAACCGGACCGCCAAGTTCTACGCGCTGAGCCGGACGGGGCGGCGCCGGCTTCAGACCGGCAGCTCGTCCTGGCATCGCTTCGTCGAGGCGGCGGGTCGCGCGCTCCGGGCGACCGGCCCGGTGACGGCCTGATGACCGGCGCGCGGCCCCCCGGCCCCTTCCGGCTGGAAGTGGGCGCCAAACGCGTCGAGCGGGAAGTCGACGCGGAGATCGAATTCCACCTCGCCATGCGCGCTCGCAAGCTCGCGGCCGAGGGTCTCGACCCCGCCGCGGCGCGGGAGCGGGCGCTGCAGCTCTTCGGAAACCTGCCGGCGGTACGCTCCGCATGTGTGACCATCGACAATGAAAGGCAACGTTCCGTGAATCGCCGAGATTACCTGGGCGCGCTGCGTCAGGATACCGTGCATGCGTTGCGCGTCTTGCGCGCCAACAAGGGCTTCACCATTGTGATGCTCCTCATCCTGGCGCTCGGCATCGGCGCCAACACCGCGGTGTTCAGCCTGATCGACGCGCTCATGCGGCGGTCGCTCCCTGTGCCGCACCCCGAGCAACTCGTCACCATCGGCGACCCGCGGCGCACCAACTCCATGTCCACCGGAAGCCCCCGCGCAGACCTCTTCTCCGTCCCGGTCTACAAGGACCTCCGCGACGGCAACCGAGTGACCAGCGGACTTTATGCATCGGGCCACACCGGACGGCTCGACGCCGTTGCCGCGGAGGGCGATGCGATAGAGCATCCGGTGGGCCGCCTGGTTTCTGGAAACTACTTCGACGTACTGCAGGTGCCCGCCGTCGCCGGACGCACCTTTTCACAGGCGGAAGACCAGGCCCCCGGGCGCGATCCGGTCGTGGTAATCAGCCACGAGTATTGGCAGCGCAGATTTGCCGGCGACCGGTCGGTGATCGGCCGGACCATCACCATCAACCGGACCCCGCTCACCATCATCGGCGTGGCGCAGAAAGGGTGGACGGGCGACGTGGTCGGTCAGCGGACCGATATCTGGATCCCACTCTTGATGGAGGAGCAGCTCATCCCGCACCGCCCCTGGCTGAGCGACCGGGGCGCAAACTGGCTCCTGCTGATGGGGCGCCTCGCGCCAGGTTCCACGCTCGAGCGGGCCAAGAGCGAGTTCACCAACCTGATCCGGACCTCGCTCGTCCGGAATCCGACTGCGACAGGTCTTGGAGACATCGAGCGCGAGCTCAGGGAAACGCCGATCCAGCTTGCTCCCGGCGCGCGCGGCTTTTCCTATTACCGGAGCGAATACTCACAAACCCTCCTGACACTGATGGCCGCCGTCGGTCTCGTCCTGCTCGTAGTTTGCGCCAACGTGGCGCATCTGATGCTCGCCCGCGCCTCGGCCAGAGGACGCGAGATGAGCGTCCGGATGGCGCTCGGCGCGGGACGAGGCCGGCTGATCCAACAGCTCCTGACCGAGAGCGTGATTCTCGCGGTGGGCGGCGGGGCGCTCGGGCTTCTGGTTGCCGTGTGGGGGAGCGCCGCGCTGCTGCGGCTCGCCGGCGGCGGCGGGAGCCCGATCCCGCTCGATGTCCATCTGGATGCCCGGGTCCTCGGATTCGCCGCCGGCATCTCGCTCCTGACCGCCATTCTCGTCGGCCTGGTGCCAGCGCTCCGCGCGACCCGCGTCGAGCTCGCCACCGCGCTGCGCACCGGCGGGCGCGGGGTGACCGGCGCCGCCGGCCGGCCCGGCCGATCCGCCGTGGGAAAGCTGCTCGTCGTGGCTCAGGTCGCCCTGTCGCTCCTCTTGCTGGTATCCACCGGTATGCTGCTCCGGAGCATGCAGCGTCTCACCAGTGCCGATATCGGTCTCGCTCGCGATTCCCTTCTCGTCGCGCGTGTCGATGCGGGGCGGAGCGGGTACAATGGCGATCGCCTCGTCCAGCTCATGCGGGATCTCACCTCCCGGCTCGAGCGGTTACCGGGCGTCTCGGCAGTCACGCTCTCGGAGAATGGCATTTTCAGCGGAACCGAATCGGCGACGACTCTCCAGGTCGAAGGCTTCACCGCCAGTACCGATGCCGATACCGTGGCCGCCTACGACAACGTGGGGCCCGGGTACTTCACTACGATCGGAGCGCGCGTGCTGCAGGGGCGCGACTTCATTGCCGGGGATCATGAAACCGCGCCGAAAGTCGCCATCGTCAACCAGACCATGGCGAGTTTTTACTTCAAGGGGGACTCCCCGCTTGGACGCTACCTGACGGTGGACAGCGCGACCTGGACAATCATCGGAGTTGTCGGAGACGTCCAGGGACAAGACGTGCGCGGTGCCCCCGAGAGAAGACTTTACCTGCCTGTATTGCAGACCAGCCAGCCCCCGGGCTCCTTCGTCATGGAGATTCGCGCGAGCGGCGATCCGGCGCGGCTGGTGGATCCGGTTCGTCGCACCCTGCTGGAGGCCGATCCGTCGCTGATGACCCAGAGCATTGCTCCCCTCAGCGCCTACATCAGCGCCTCCTTCGGTCCCGCCCGCCTGGTGGCGAAGGTGGTGACCTTCTTTGGCGTGCTCACCCTCGTCCTCGCCGCGCTTGGGCTCTACGGTGTGATGGCCTACGCGACGATCCGGCGCACCAGCGAGTTCGGACTCCGAATGGCGCTGGGGGCCACCCCGGCGCGCGTGGCGGCGATGGTCTTGCGGGAAGCGGTCCTACTGGTGGCCGGCGGGGTCGTGATCGGACTGCCGCTCGCCCTCGCCGCGGGCAGGCTGCTCAAGACCCAGCTCTTCGGAATCGACCTGGTGGATGTGCCGTCGATTCTCCTCGCGGTCGCCGTGCTGGGAGGGAGCGCGGTGCTGGCGGGCTTTCTTCCCGCTCGTCGCGCCTCCCGGGTGGCGCCGCTCACCGCGATCCGGAACGATTGATGCGAGGGTTGCGTCCACCGGCGCGGCTGACGTTGCCGGACGTTTGATGGACAACGATTCGGGAGGAATGCCCTGGCAGAAGCCCGGCCATTTCTTCACCGAAACCGGCGGGCGGCGCGCGCCACCAAGGGGGAAAGGATCCAGGCCGCGCGGTCGAGCAGCGGTCGGATGCGGTGCAGTGCTCTGACGACCCGCACCAGCGACCCTTGCCCGGCGGGTGGGTGGAGGAGGGGCTCCGTGCCCCGCCGGTACTCACCGCTGTAGGCCACCTGGATGGACGGCGTAGGTGGCTCGACGTCCAGGACTTTCAGGGCAGCCTGGAACCGTCGGCTGAATTGATCGCGCGCCGCCTGGCGGAGCGGCATGAGCGATTCCGGCACGACGCTCCGGTGACCGGGGCCGACCGTGGGATTCAGATTGATTTCCCAGGTCTCAATCGCGTTGTCCTTCACGGCGTAGTCAATGCGACCGTACTCGATCCCTGCCAGTCCAAAGATCCGGCGTAGCTCGCGCTCGTGGGGGTTGGCCAGCACGTAGTCCCGCTCCTCGAGGAACAGTGCCTCGCTGAACTCGGCTTCCTCATGTTTGAGCATCCACCGGCGTCCCCTCGCCAGACTCCGCGGAATGATCTCGGAGTTCACACAGTACGCGGCGTACTTCCGGTACCAGCCTGCCGCGTCCACCGTCTCGCAAAACTCGACAACCAGCAGCTCCGGGAGCCGGTGGCCCTGGAGCAGCGCGCGTCCCATGGCACGCTCCAGCTCGACGCCGGTACGAAGTACCGGCGAGATCGCGCCGGTATGCCGGAAGGCTTCGCGCAAGAACACCGGAAATCGGAGTCCCCCAAGGTCGCCGGCCGCCCCGGTGGCCCGATGCCGGTTGAGGCCCTGGCGATGGAGCTCCTCGAGCAGCTCCAATCGCAGCAGCGCCTTCCGGGGATCGTTGAGCACACGGCACGCCGCCGGACTTGCCCGAAGCTGCGCCTGCAGCTCGAGGACCAGACGGGTCCCGCGGGCGGTCAACTGATCCAGGGATGAGAAGATGTAGGTTCCTGAGGGGACACTGCTCCGTCCGGGAAGGTCTTCGTAGTGCAGGATCGAGAGGAACCCCGCGAGGTCGCGACCCCATCGCTCCGCGTAATTCTTGATGCAAAATTCCTGGTCTCGTGGGACGACGAAGTAGATCACACCGGGGCGCTCGAGCGGGATCGCCCGGTGACGATCGCGGCGGCACTCATGTCGCCGGTCACGTTGGTGATGGTTTTGAAGATGTCGGGAATCGCCTCCACCGTGTCCAGGATCAACACCCCTTCGAGCGGCACGCCCGCGGCCAGAAACGCCGGCAGGGTCCCCACCCCCGGAGCGCCGCCGGGGATGCCGGGAACCGTGAAGCTCATCAGGAAGATGGTGCCGGCGAAGACGACAATCTGTCCGGTCCCCAGCGGCACGCCGAACACATGCGCCAGGAACAACAGCATGATCGGGTGGGAGATGCCCATGCTCAACTTGAAGGTCGAGACGGCCAGCGGCAGCACGAATCCGGTCGCGGCGGCCGGAAGCCCCAGACGGTCCCTCCCGCCCTCGATCAGCGCTGGGAGCGAGACCAGCGAGGAGCGGGTGCTCAGCGCGACCAGCTGTGCCGGTGCCACTCCCCGAGCGAACCGGCGCATCGGGATGCCGCTCAACGCGGCGGTCAGAGGATACAGCAATCCGGTGAAAGCGAGCATGACCCCCGACACGACCAGGATGTAGAACGTCAGGAGCCCTACTGCGCTGGCCCCCGCGCCGAGCGCCAGGCCGAAGCTCAGGGCGAGCACACCGAGGGGGGTGAACCGGAGGATCCATCCCACAACCCGCATCGCCAAGTCGGCCAGCGCCTGGGTGCCGCGCGTGAGGCTCTCGAGGTGGCGTCCGGCGAAACGCCGCGCAGCGAGTGCGAGTACGATGGCGCCCAGCAGCACCGGCAGGAGGTTGGCTCCCTGGAACACCCGGCTCACGCTGACGGGGATGTAGCCCCGCAGCCAGTCACCTAGTGCCGTTCCCCCTGCCAGTGCCGTAAGAAGCGGCTCCGGCACCGTCACGGCGGACCGCAGCGCGGCAACGGTCGCCGGATCCACGGCATAGAGGGCGATCACGACCGGCGCGACCAGCAGAGTGAAGACCGCGGCTACCAGCAGCATCGCCAGGAAAAGGGCCAGGGTCTTTGCCCCCAGTGTGCCCAGGCGCTCCGTTTTGAGAACCGCAAGAATCGCCTGGCTCAGCACGAGGGGAACCACGGTGATCTGGAGCGCCACGATCCAGAGACGCCCGATCGACTTGAGCGAGGTGGCCAGCGTCCCCACCCATGCCGCTTGGGATCCGTGCAACGCAATCCCGAGCCCGAGCCCAATCGCCAGCGCGGCCAGCGACCAAGCGGTGAAATGACGGCCGCCGACGCGTTGGGCCGGCCGGGGCGAAGCTGCGCCGGAGGCCGTCTCGTGCTCTGGCGCCAAGGTTCCTTCCTCGAGGAAAGTGCGAAGCAGACGAATGAATGTACCGCGCGGGTAGTCACCCCGGGCAGGGCAGGGGCGAGACTCGAACCCGCGACCCCGGCATTATGAGGGAGGCCCCGACGGTTTCGCGACCTGACGGGGTAACCCTTTCGCAAGTAACGGAATCCCTGCCCCGCTTCAAGAGACACCCTCTCGAGCGCCAGAGGAGGATGCGCCGGGATGATGATGCCCGCGACGGATACTTCGGTGGATGTACGCTGTATGGATCGTGGGCAGAACCAACCAGAGGGAGCCTCAACTCGGTGACGTCGTCGGAACCCGTGGCCGCAACCGGGAACTGGTCGTATGTTTTCGGAGGTGCTCACCTCGAATTTCATCCGAACGCAGCAGCCTCGGCCCGAAGATCCTCCAGCCGCATCCAGGAGTCACTCCCGATGTTCGTGCCCACCGTCGTCGCGGCTCTTCTCCTGCTCCAGACCCCCAGCCCCCCACCGACGCCGGGCGGGCCACCGCCCACCCCCGCCGCGATCGCCGCGGATACCGGCACGCTGCGGCACGCCAACGGCCGCACCCCGCCGATCGCCACCGCCCTCCGCGTGCCGGCCGGCTCGATCCACGTCGACGGCCATTTTGACGAGCCGGCCTGGGCCACCGCCGAGCCGATCACCAGCTTCACCCAGTTCGTTCCGCAGGAAGGCGACCCCGCGACAGAGCGCACCCAGGTCCGGTTCGTCTACGACGACGGCGCCATCTACCTCGCCGCGCGCATGTTCGATTCGGAGCCGCGCGGCGTCCGGACCCAGCTCGCACGCCGGGATGCCGACTACGAGGCCGACTGGTTCGGGGTTGCGATTGATTCCTACCACGACCACAACTCGAGCTTCGCGTTTACTGTGAATCCGAGCGGGGTCAAGTCCGACCTCCTGTTCAGCCAGGACGGCAACTCGAGCGACAAAGCCTGGGACCCGGTCTGGGACGTTTCGACCACGAGGGACTCCCTGGGCTGGACGGCGGAGATGCGCATTCCGCTCTCCCAACTGCGCTTCTCGCACGCCGACACCCAGATCTGGGGCATCAACTTCTTCCGCCACATCCAGCGCAAAGCCGAGGACGACCGCTTTGCCTGGTCCCGCCAGAACGAGCGCGGCTTTACCTCCTTCTTCGGGCATCTCCTCGGCCTGTCCAGGCTGCCCCAGCCCAAGCGACTGGAGCTGCGGCCCTATGCCACCGCCCGCGAGGAACGGATCCATCCCGGCGTCTCCAACAACCCCTTCAACGACGGCTCCCGGCAAGTCGCGTCGGGGGGGCTGGACCTCAAGTACGGCCTCACTTCCAACCTGACCCTCGATGCCACCGTGAGCCCCGACTTCGGCCAGGTAGAGGATGACCCGGCGTTCGTGAACCTCTCCGCCTTCGAGCAGTTTTTCTCGGAGCGCCGGCCCTTCTTCATTGAGGGAGGGGACATCTTCCGCTTTGGGGGCCAGCAGTACTTCTACTCCCGCCGTATCGGTCGGCCGCCACAGGGTTCCGCGAACTCGCGCGGCGGTTTCGTCGATCAGCCCAACCACGCCACCATCCTCGGCGCCGCCAAGCTGTCGGGGCGAACCGGCGGCGGCTGGTCCGTGGGGCTGCTCGACGCGATCACCGCCCGCGAATTTGCGCCGGTGGATTCGGCCGGCGTTCGGTTCCGGGATGAGGTCGAGCCTTTGACCAACTATCTCGTCGCCCGCGGCAAGCGCGATTTCACTCGCGGCTCGAACCAGATGGGGTTCATCCTCACAGCGGTCAACCGGAACATCGACGATGTGCGGCTCAACTTCCTGCGAGCATCGGGCTACGCCGGCGGAGTCGACTTCGGCCACCGCTTCGGCCACAACCGTTACAACCTCACCGGGTCGGTCGGGTGGTCCAGGATTGCGGGGGACACCCTGGCCCTGCAACGGGCCCAGCTCTCCTCGGCGCGCTACTACCAGCGGCCCGACGCCGGCTACGTCGAATACGACCCAACCCGCACCTCGCTCCTGGGCTGGACGGCTTCCCTGGATCTCGGTAAGGAGGCAGGCCGCTATCAGTTCGGGATCTCGGGGAGCGCCACCTCGCCTGGCTTCGAGCTGAACGATGCTGGCTTCCAGACCCGGGCCGACCGCATGGCGCTCTTCGGCTTCGTCAACCGGCGCTGGACCAAACCCGGTAAGCTGTTCCGATTCGCGTTCATCGGCAACAACGCGGCGGTAGAGGAAAACTTCGGCGGGGTGCGGACCGGCCTGTGGTACAACCTCAACCTCAGCGCTCAGTTCCTGAATTACTGGGGCGCGGATGCGCACTACGGTTTCAGCCTGCGGTCACTCTCCGACGACCTGACCCGTGGCGGCCCGCTCGCCCAGCTGCCGTTCAGGTGGTACGTGAGCGGCGGTGTCAATTCCGACTCGCGCAAGCCGGTAGCGGGGTCGCTCTACGGAAGCTACAGTGAGGACGAGATCGGCGGGTGGAGCTGGGGTCTGTACACCTCCCTCGACCTGCGGCCCACCTCCACGATGAGGTTCTCCATCGGGCCCACGTACCAGGAATCCAGCTCGCCGTTGCAGTACCTCCAGTCGCAATCCGACCCGGCGGCAATCGCGACGTTCGGGCGGCAGTATGTCTTCTCCCGGATCCTGCAGAAGAGCCTAGACCTCACCACTCGGCTCAACGTCACGTTCACCCCGAGCCTCTCGCTACAGTTGTATACCCAGCCCTTCGTGGCCACCGGCGACTACTCCCGGTTCAAGTCCCTGGCCCGGTCCCACTCCCTCGACTACCTCGTCTACGGCGAAACGCCGGGATCGTCGCTGCAGTGCTTCGACTCCAGCGACGGGCTGATTCCCTGCACCGGGGCCGCGACCCCCGCGTACTATGTGGCCAATCCGAACCCCGCAGGGGGAGCCGCCAGCGTGCGCATCTCCAACCGAAACTTCAATTCCCGATCGCTACGCGGCAACGCGGTATTGCGTTACGAGTACCGGCCCGGCTCGACCCTCTTCCTGGTGTGGACCCGGAGCTGCTCGGCCTTCAGCTCCGATCCGGCGTTCCGCGCCGCCGAGGACCTCCAGCACCTCTGCCAGGGGCCGTCGGATAACGTCTTTGGGGTCAAGGTGAACTACTGGCTGAGCTTCTGAAGCGACGGGAGGGCGCGCCATGACGCGCCGCCATGCGCCACGACGCGAGCCGATCCGTGGTACCGCCCATGGGTCCGGGAACCGAAGGGAGCCGGGCCTTCGGGGCCGACGCGCGCCAGGCCCGTATTGGCGTGGTGCTGCGATTCTAGCGGGCAACTGACTGGCGGGCGTGGACTAGGTCTTTGTCAACGAGATGTGCGACGGGGCCTCGATGTGGCCGTGCCCCGCCCCGGCAATTTGCGCCCCCCGCAATCCGACGATATGATCGCATGTTCCCCTCACAAGACATGGAGGTCAAAATGCGCACGAAAGTGGTGATGGTAGTGATTGCTGGGGCGCTCTGCGGGGTTGTCGGCTCTGCCGCGGCTCAACAGGCTCCCCCCAAGTCGTTCGCCTTCTCAGCGTACTACCGGTGCAACCAGGGCGAGGAGGACAAGGCGGACTCGCTGGTGAAGAAATCCCTCGCCGCGATCTACGACCGCCACATGGCGGCGGGCGAGTTGTCGGCCTGGGGATGGAATGGTCACTTGATCGGCGGAAACTGGCGTCGCGTCGGGTACTTCGTGGCCACCACCCGTGACCAGCTGCTCGATACGCGGGCGAAGATCATCCAGGAAACACAAGCCCTCGCGGCGAAGACTCCGGCGCAGAACCTTGGTACGATCTGCCCCAGTCACGACGACTACATCTGGGCATACATCGCCGATGCGGACGGCTCACCGCCAGGCACTGCCAGCCAGCCCGTGCGGCTGGCGACCTATTACCAGTGCGACATGTCAAAGGAGGCGCGCGCCGACGAGATATTTCAGACGGTCCTCGCGCCGATCTACACCAAGCACATGAAGGCCGGACATTTCGCCAGCTGGGCGTGGAACCGGCATGACATCGGTGGACGGGTGCGGAGACTCAGCCTCATGGATGGCCCCGACGCCAAGACGGTACTCAACGCCTGGGATATGGTTTTCCAGGAGGCAGCCCAGACCGCGCCGCTCGCGTTCCAGGAGTTCCTCTCCATCTGTCCCGCACACGATGACTACGTCTGGAACCGGATCTTGGGGAAGCCGTAGGCCGTACTGGACGGAAGCCTGACCGAACGGGGCGACCGGGATGGTCAACCCGCCGGTCCGGTGCCCCCAGTCGAACGATCCCACGGCGGAGGCTCGTCCATGAACCACAAGCCGCCCTGGTAGCACCCCACCTTCGCCACTTGGCGCACTGATTCGAGTATGGGACCGCGAAACGGCGGATCGTCCACTGGGCGGTTCGCCGTATCGCCTGTTCCGGGTTGACCCCCAAGTTGACCCAACCGCCAAGGAAGCCACCCCGGGGGGACGATTCCGGAAGGGCCGGAGGGCCGATGGGACTCCGGCTACCCGCATCGGGGAAACGGGATTTCGCGTACGTACTGGAGCCGTGCTATGGGTGGAACACTCACTTACTGCCGCTCTCGCAATTGCCCTCACTGGTGGCTGCACTGACATCTATTCCCCCAACGCCCAGTGCGGTGAACCGGTCCAGATCTTAAGCGGTTTGGCGGGCCGGTACGGCCTCATCGAAATAGTCGCTGGGGACTCCCTCACCGTTCAAGCGAGCCGGTTTTGGTATGATCGCGATGGTTGTCACCAAACTTGGGACCCCGCGTACATGTACACCTGGCGCTCGACCGATAGTCGCCGTGTCACTGTGTCGGTTCTTAACCCGAATTCCTACGAAGCAACTGTGCTGGTGCGCGCCGTGGCAGTGGGTCAGGCGGATATCGTCGCCACGGAAGCAGGTCCATTGCCCGGAGCCACTGAAGACGTTGTTCGCTGAAACAGCGAGTCGCGTCCGCTCCGGTGGTTGCTGAGCAGGTCGGGGCGCCGTAAAATTGCAAGTGAGAGGGAGGGCCCATGGCGAGCCAAGCAGAGACGGATTTTACCTATTCGCTGATCGATCGGATCTTCCGGCTCAGCATCGGTGAATCCGCCGACTATAGCTGCGCCAAATACGACGGCGATTTCTCGCTCAGCTTGGAGGAGGCGCAGCGCCGGAAGCACGAGTATGTCGCTCAGTGCCTCGGGATCGGGCCCGGAGCGAGGATGCTCGATCTCAGCTGCGGCTGGGGCCCGCTGCTGACCCACGTCCGCAGCGTCGGGGTGCAGGGCGTGGGGCTAACCCTCTCGACCGCCCAAGCGGCGGCCTGTCGGAGCCGTGGGCTCGACGTCCACCTCCGGGACTGCCGGACCATCGACCGGGAGGCCTTTGGTGGCTTCGACGCGGTCGCCTCCGTCGGCGGGTTCGAGCACTGTTGCTCGATCGAGGAGTATCGGGCCGGGAAGCAGGAGGAGATCTATCGCGACCTGTTCCGCCGGGTGGCCACGCTGCTCCCGGCGAAAGGGCGATTCTATCTCCAGACGATGGTATTCGGGGATAACATGCTGCCGGTCGACCGCCTGGACGTCAACGCCCCCCGAGGATCCGACGAGTTCATGCTGGGACTGATGGAGAAGCAGTTCCCGGGCTCCTGGCTGCCATACGGGAAGGAGCAGGTCGAAGCTATCGCGGAGCCGTCCTTCCGGCTGATGTCCGCGGTAAGCGGCCGGCTCGACTACATCGAGACCATTCGCCAGTGGCGCAAGCGGTTCGCGGCCCCCAGCTTGAAAAAGACGCTGCTCAAACTGTCGCTGCTGCCGCGGTACCTGCTCAGTCGCGATTTCCGGCTCGCCTTCGCCTCAGGCGTCAGCTCCAACACCGTCTGCTTCGAGCGAGAGCTGATGGACCACTACCGGCTGGTGTTCGAGAAGCGATAAACTCACTCGGTCTCCGCCTAACGGGGCTCTCGTCACTTCCCAAACGGCGAATCCTACAGTCCGGCTGCGAGTACTGCAGCAAACCGTCGTGAAATATTTTCGAGGAAGCGAGTTACACCGATAGCAGGGGCGGGACTCGAACCCGCGACCCCGGCATTATGAGTCCGGCCCCACCGGATTCGAGCGGCGCCCACCCAAGTGATTGCAGCGCAACGGAATCCATACTGCCGCACGGACTTACGCCTCCTCCTGCCACCCCGGATGGTGCGCCGTAGTGCGCCGTGATGCGCTGCGGAATAGTGCCATTGGTGGTGCCAAGGGAGGTGCCAAGATTCTGCGGGGCGCGAGGACGTGCGAGCTTGAGCGACATAGTTGTCGGGACCTGCCGCGCGGAAAAGCATTTTCCCACGCGGCAGATCTCCGAAGGATCACCTCAGCCTTCCCGGCAGCAGTGCTCAAGGGCTCCCAACGCCGAGAGGTGGCAGACGGCGTCGTTCTCCGGATCGTAGAGGTTGCTGTCCAGCTGGTGCGAGCTGAACGGCTCGCCGCAGGCTCCGCACCGCGAGTCGTTAACGCAGCGGCAGGTCACCTCTACCACCAGTCCCCTCAGTTCCGGCGAGGGATCCACGCAGGTTCCCCGGAACTCGCTGCAGGTCGGGCACACCGACAGCCCGA
>CAZHSO010000007.1:0-62805 GCA_964535105.1 uncultured Gemmatimonas sp. | reverse complement strand
CAGCGCAGGCCAACTTCGATTCGGTCAGCATTCGGACGATCCCGGCGGGGCAGGGGGTCCACATGCTGGTCGGCTCGGGCGGAAACATCGCGCTGGCCGTGGGTGAGGATTTTGCCTTCCTCGTCGATGACCAGTTTGCGCCGCTCAGCGCGAAAATCCTCGCCGCCATCCGGGTCACGACCGACAAGCCGGTCCGATTTCTGGTGAACACCCACTGGCACGGGGATCACGCCGGCGGCAACGAGAACATGGCGAAGGCGGGTGTCATCATCGTGGCGCATGACAACGTGCGGACCCGGATGAGCACCGACCAGTTCATCGAGGCGCTCAAGTCGCAGGTGCCGGCTGCTCCCCGGGGTGCACTCCCCGTCGTGACCTTCGCCGAGGGCGTGGCGTTCCATCTGGGCAACGAAACCATTCACGTGGTGCACGTCCCCCCTGCGCACACCGATGGCGATGCGATCGTCCACTTTACCCGCGCCAATACGCTTCACATGGGCGATATCTTTTTCAACGGGCGGTATCCGTTTGTCGACCTTTCGAGCGGGGGCTCGTTCGAGGGCGTCATTCGGGCGGTGGACGCCGGTCTGCAGTACGCCAACGACAGCACGAAGATCATTCCCGGGCACGGTGCGCTCGGCGGGAAGGTCGAGCTGATCGCCTACCGGGACGTGCTGACCAAGATCCGCGACCGGGTCGCGGCGCTCATCAAGGCGGGGAAAACCAAGGAGCAGGTGATCGCCGCCAAGCCCACCGCGGAGTGGGATGCGACCTGGGGCACCGGTTTCATGAAGCCGGACGTGTTCCTGGGAATTGTCTACGATTCGATGAAGAAGAGATGAGGCAGCGGGGAAGGGGGAAAGGGGAAGGGGGAAGCGTGCTCTACCCTTCCCCCTTCCCCTTTCCCTCTTCCCCGTCATCCAGCCGCCCCGCCTCCCGCAACGACCGCCTCAACAAAAACTCGATCTGGGAATTGAGCGAGCGCAGCTCCGCCCCGGCCCACCGCTGCAGGGCATCGTGCAGCGCCGGGTCGAGGCGGAGGAGAAACGCCTTGCGCTCGGTCATCTGTGGCGAATCGGCCGGTCAGGTGTAAAGAGTCCCGGCATTCACGATCGGCTGGGTGCCGCGCTCGCCGCAGAGCACCACCAGCAGATTCGACACCATCGCGGCCTTCCGCTCGTCATCCAGATGGAGGATGTTCTTCTGAGCCAGAAGCTCGAGAGCGTTTTCCACCATCCCGACCGCGCCTTCGACAATCTTGTACCGCGCGGCGATGATCGCGCTCGCCTGCTGCCGCTGCAGCATCGCCTGTGCGATCTCCGGCGAATAGGCCAGGTGGGAGATCCGGGCTTCCTTGACCTCCACTCCCGCCTTGGCGAGCCGCTGGAGCAGCTGCTCCATCAGATTGGCGGCGACCTCGGTGGTGTGGCTGGCGAGCGCGATGGTGCCGTCCGCGTGCGAATCGTAGGGATAACTCGACGCGAGGGTCCGCACCGCCGACTCGCTCTGCACCCGGGTGTAGTTCTCGTAATCGTCCACCTCGAACATCGCCTCGGCGGTATCCATCACCCGCCAGACGACGATGGCCCCGATCTCGATGGGGTTGCCGTTGGCGTCGTTCACCTTGAGCTTGGCGGTCTCGAAGTTCCGGGTGCGAAGCGAGATGCGCTTCTTCGCGGTGAACGGGTTCACCCACCAGAAGCCCGCCTCCTTGACCGTGCCGGCGTACCGGCCGAAGAGGGTCAGCACCTTGGCCTCATTGGGCTGATTCATCAGCAAGCCGGGGAGGGCCATCACGATCAGGACGAACAAACCGATCGCGATGACGGCGGCTCGTCCCGATTCCGTCTGCGCTGCCTGGTAGACCAGCCAGCCCGCGAACCCCGTCGCCGCGACGAGGAACAGAGCCATGGGCAGGCCGGGGACCGGTCGAATCACCTTCTCGCTGATCATTTTCTTCGCTCCGCTGGTGTGATATTGATATGATATCATTGTGATAGAAATTCGTCAAGTGCCTCATTTTCTGGATCTTCAGCTTCCAACGCCGGCAGGTGGACCCGTATCCAATGTCGCGGGAGAAGGAATGCGCGCATCGCCACCGGGGGTCTTCCACTGCAGGCTCAACGCGCCGTGACACCGGCCGACCTCGACCGGGATGATGTGCAGCTCGCCGCCGCGGGCGATCACGACGCGTTCGAGCGCCTCTACCGGCGCCATGTCGCGCGGGTGACCAGTCTGGCCCGATGGCTCCTCGACGCCGGCGAAGCGGACGACGCGGTGCAGGAGGTCTTCATCCGGGTCTGGCAGAAGCTCCATACCTTCGCCGGCCAGTCGGCGTTCGGGACCTGGCTGCACCGCGTGGCGGTCAACCTCCTCCTTCGCCGCCGGCAGTCGCTGGGGATCAGCCGGCGCCGGCAGGTGAATGACGAGATCCTGGTGCTGGCCGCTCCGGCCACAACGGAGCGCCCCGACCTCCGCGTCGCGATCGAGCGCGCGGTTGACCGGTTGCCGGCCGGCGCGAGAGAAGTGTTCGTCCTCCACGATATGGAGGGGTACAAGCACGACGAGATCGCGGAGATGCTGGAAGTGGATCCCGGCACCTCGCGATCGCAGCTTCACCGGGCGAGGCTGCTGCTCCGGCAGCAGCTCGCCACCTGAGCAGGAGTTGGAATATGTCCGATCATTTTACCGAGCAGCTCTCGCCCTATCTCGATGGCGAGCTCGACGACCTGTCGCGCGTCCGCCTGGAGAGCCATCTGGCGGAGTGCCTCGACTGCACCCGGACGCTGGCCGAGCTGCGCGCGATCGTCGCCGCGGCTCCGGGGTACGTGGGCCGCGAGCCCGCGCGCGATCTCTGGAAGGACATCGAGCAGCGGCTGGAGGAAGCGGAAGTCGTTCCGATCGACGCCAGCCGTCCCGCCTTCCCGCCCTCCCGCCGCCGTTTTAGCTGGCGCGAGCTCATCGCCGCCTCCATCGTGATGGCGGCGGTCGGAGGAGGATCGGTCTGGTTCGCCGTCTCCCGCGGCGGGACCGAGGAGGAAATTGCGATCGCGCCGTCGCCGGCGCCGGACTCCAATGCCGCGGGGAGCGCCGTCGGATTCGCCGAGCAGCAGTACGACTCGGCGGTGCGCGATCTCGAGCAGCTGCTCGCGGCGGGTCGAGACCGGCTCGACTCCGCCACGGTGCGCACCATCGAGCAGAGTATCGTTCGCATCGACGCGGCGATCGCGGAAGCGCGCGCCGCGATCCAACGGGATCCGTCCAGCTCGTATCTAAGCCGTCAGATCGCCGCGAACATGCGGCGCAAGCTCAACCTGCTGCGCGTCGCTACTCAGGCGATCGCCGCGCGAACCTGACGAGGAGTTCCGCATGTTGCTTTCGATGATGGCGCTGCTGGCCGCGACGCAGGCCCAGGGCTTCCAGACCGACACCACCTTCACCGTGCCGCAGGGTACCCGCCTCCACGTGGAGACGCAGGGTGGTGACATCATAATCCGCGCCTGGGACAGAAATCAGGTGCGGGTGCAAGCCACCCACTCGCGCCGCACCCACATCGACATCCAGATCACCGGCGCGGTCGTGCAGCTGGAGGCTGAAGCCGACCGGGGTCCCGCCAATATGGTGGACTACACGATCACCGTCCCGGCCTGGATGTCGCTCGGCCTCGAGGGGATGTACAGCGTGATCGAGGTGACCGGCGTGCGTGGCGCGATCACCGCCGAGACGCTCGAAGGTGACATCACCATCAAGGGACCGGCCGAGAGCGTGAAGCTGGAATCGGTCCAGGGCCGGATCGTCGTGCAGGGCATTCGCGGCTCCACGACCCTCAATACGGTCTCCGAATCGATCGAGGCGTTCGACATCCAGGGAGACCTCCTCGCCGAATCGGTGAGCGGGAACATCGTGCTCCGCCGGATCGACTCCAAAGTCGTCGAGGCCGAGACGGTGAGCGGTGAGATCATCCTCGACGGCCGCATCCTGGATGGCGGGCGGTATGCCCTCCTGACCCATAGCGGGGAGCTGATGGTCACCGTCCCGGAAGGGGCCAACGCGACGATCGCCACCGCCACCGGATCGGGTGACGTGCGGGCGACCTTCCCGCTCCCCGCGTCCGAGCGCCCCAGCCGCCGCCGGCAGACCTTTCGGCTGGGCAACGGCAGCGCCACCGTGGAGCTCGAATCCTTCAGTGGGAGCATCCGCCTCTTTCGGCCTGCCGAAATGGAGTCGCGTCTCGAGCGGATGATTCAGTCGCGCGAGGAACGCGTAAAGCAAAAGCAGAAGCAGAAGCCGGAGCACGATCGCGACTCTATCGACCAGGACAGGAGCTGAGCCATGCGCACTTCGATCCTCGCCGTCGCGGCACTGGGCGCGGCCACAACCCTCGCCGCGCAGGGGCGGCCCGACTTCGAATTCCGCCGGGAGCTCGCCTCCGGCAAGCGGCTGGTCGTGCAGAACATCATGGGTAACATCCAGGTGACCGGCGGCAGCGGGCGCACGGTCGAGGTTACGGCGGTCAAAAAGGCCGGCCGATACGGTGAGATCGAGGATGTGACGGTAGAGACAATTGAGCTCGACAACGGAGTCGCGCTTTGCGTGCGCTACCCGGGACAGGGAAGACGCCGGGACGGGGGAAGCGAGGATGGGGAAAAGAGCCCCTGCAGCTGGAACAGCTGGAACGGCAGCCACGATCGCAACGACACCGAGCTCAACTTCACAATCCGGGTTCCCGCCGGGTTGATCCTCAAGATCGGGACCGTGAGCGGCGACCTCGCGGCCAGCAATCTCGAGGGCGAGCTCGAGCTCAGCAGCGTCTCGGGCGACGTGCGCCTCGACGGCGGCCGGGGCCAGCGGATCGAACTCGAAACGGTGAGCGGCGACGTCGACCTGCTCGACGTGCGGGCGCGCGACGTCACGGGCAACACGGTGAGCGGCGAGGTGACGTTCCGGGGCCCCATCCTGGACGACGGGTCCTACGAGTTCACCACCACCAGCGGCGACATCACCCTCGGGCTCCGCGACCGGCCGAACGCGACACTCTCGGCGGCAACCTTTTCGGGGCGTTTCTCGTCTGACCTTCAAACTACGCAGCAATCCGGACGCCACCGGAGGCGCCACAGCGCCACCTGGGGATCCGGCTCCGCCAAGCTCGACGTGGAATCACTTTCCGGCGACATCAGGATCACGACCGGCCCCCGCTGAGGCCCCGATGACGACGCTCTGGCAGGACATTCGTTTCGCGCTCCGCAGCTTCCGCAAGTCTCCCGGGTTCACGCTGACCGCTCTCGTCACCATTGCGCTCGGCATCGGCGCCAACACCGCCATCTTCAGCGTGGTCAATGGCGTGCTGCTCCGGCCCCTGCCGCTGGGCGAGCCGGAGCGGATCGAGCTCGTCGGGCACCGCTACAAGCAGCTCAATCTCGACGCCGGTGTCTCCGGGGCCGGTTTCCGCTTCTACCAGCAGCAGAATCGCGTGTTCGAGCGAAGCGCGGCGTTCACCGGCTGGGAAGCGAACCTCGCCAACAACGGCGAGCCGGTCCGTCTGGTGGGCCAGCGCGCCACGGCGGAATACTTCGCGGCCCTCGGGGTGACCCCGCTCCTGGGCCGGGGATTTAGCGCCGACGAGGAAGTCCCCGGGGCGGACAAGGTCGTCGTGCTGAGTGAAGGGCTCTGGACCCGCGATTTTGCCCGGGACCGCGGCATCATCGGCAAATCGCTCGTCGTCAACGGCGAAAACCATGTCGTCGTGGGCGTGGTGTCGAACGGATTTCAGTTTGGCACCGACCCCATCGCCATCTGGAAGCCCCTCGCCTTCACGCCGCAGGACGTCGATCCCAATTGCTGGGGCTGCGAATGGATGGGCATGGTCGCCCGCCTCAAGCCGGGAGTCACCCGGGAAGCGGCCACGACGGATCTCGAGCGGATGGCCAAGGTGGTGCGGGAAAACCAGGCCTCCAACAGGGACGCCGACTGGGGACTGTATTCGCGTCCCATCACCGAGGCGGTGGTCGGGAACGTCAAAGGGGCGCTTTACGTTCTCATGGGTGCGGTGGGATTCGTGCTGCTGATCGCCTGCGCCAACCTCGCCAATCTCCTCCTGGCGCGCGCCGCCGGCCGGCAGCGGGAGATCGCGATTCGGACGGCGATGGGCGCCGGCCGGGGCAGGCTGGCCCGCCAGCTGCTGACCGAGAGCGTGCTGCTCTCCGTACTCGGCGGCAGCGCCGGACTGGTGCTGGCGTACGGCGCGGTGCGGGGACTCGTCGCGAGTAATCCCGTCAACCTTCCCCGCATGGACGCGGTGGCTCTCGACGGATCGGTGCTCCTCTTTACCGGCGGGATCACCGTCGTGCTCGGTCTCCTCTTCGGGCTGGCGCCGGCCATCCAGGCTGCGCGGCCCGCGCTGCACGGCATGCTCAAGGACGGGGTGCGCAGCTCGCATCGCGGCTCCGGATTGCGCGCCACGCTGGTGGTTTCCGAAGTCGCGCTGGCAATCGTGCTCCTGATCGGCGCCGGGCTCATGCTCAAGAGCTTCCGTCGCTGGGTGGCGGTGGACCCGGGGTTCAATCCGGCGCGGGTGCTCACGCTGAGTGTCTCGCTTCCGGGGGTCAAGTATCCGAGCCCGGAGCAGCGGGTGGCCTTCTTCGATCAGCTCCGCCACGGCATCGCGGGGCTGCCCGGTGTCGAGACCGTGGGCGGCAACGTGGCGCTCCCGATGAGCAACAACAACTGGACCGGCAGCTTCCGGGTCGAGGGATTTCAGCCAGCGCCCAACGCCAACGGTCCGTGGGGGGATTTCCGCATCGTGACCCCGGGGTACTTCACCACGATGGGTATCCCCGTCAAGAAGGGACGGGAGTTCGACGAGACCGACGTGACGCAGGGGCGGAAGGTGGCGATCGTCGATGAGGTGCTCGCGGCCAAGTACTGGCCGGGCCAGGACCCGATTGGCAAGCACCTCGGGCGCGGCGGGACGCAGGAAAACCCTGAGTGGTGGGATGTGATCGGCGTCGTCGGCCATGTGATGCAGAACAGCCCGAAGGACGACGAGCACACCCAGCTCTACCGGCCATTCTCTCAGCAGGCGCAGACCCAGCTCGGCTTTGCCATCCGGACCCGGGGCGACCCGCGCGCCATCGAGCCCGCGGTGCGCAAGCTGGTGCTGGCCATCGATCCCCAGCAGCCGATCTACGATGTCCGCGCGATGGACGAGCGGGTGTCCGGCTCATCGTCGCAGCCGCGCTTCCTCTCGCTTCTGCTCGGGCTCTTCGCAGCGGTGGCGGCCACACTTGCCGCGGTGGGGATCTACGGAGTGATGTCCTACACCGTGGCCCAGCAGACCCGCGAGCTCGGCATTCGGATGGCGCTCGGCGCAGAGTCGTCGAGTGTGCTCCGCCTCGTGCTCAACAAGGGGCTCGTCCTCGCGGGGATCGGCATCGCCCTCGGCGTGGGGGGCGCCCTGGCGCTCGGAAAGGTTCTCGCCACCCAGCTCTTCCAGACCAAGGCCGCCGATCCGACGGTCTTCCTCGGTGTGTCGGCCGGGCTCGTCGTGGTGGCGCTGTTCGCCACGCTGATCCCGGCGCGCCGGGCGACACGGGTGGATCCAATGGTTGCGTTGAGGTCCGAGTAGCGCAAACGGCTAACCGCCAACCGCTAGCCGCTAACCGAGCGGTTAGCAATTGGCCGATGGCCGTTAGCCTCATGTGTCGCTATTATATCGACGAACGATATACTGTCCGCCGAGCTATGACTTCGGAGAGTGCCATGTCCGAGATCGAACGCCTGCTGCCACTGCCTCCTGCATGGTATCACCTCCTGCTTGCCCTGATGGAGGGAGAGCGGCACGGGTATGCGCTGATGCAAGATGTCGCGGAGGAGAGTGGCGGAAGGGTGCGGCTCGGACCCGGTACGCTGTACGGCGCGCTCAAGCGACTTCTGGAAATCGGTCTTGTCGTGGAGAGCGGGCGGCGCCCCGACCCGCTGCTCGATGACGAGCGCCGCCGCTACTACCATCTCACCCCGATGGGACGCCGGGCCCTCAGTGCGGAGGCCGCGCGCCATCTCCGTCTGGTCGAGTTGGCTCGCGCCAAGCGGGTCCTTTCCAAGCCGCGAACCGCATGACGGGCAGCGAGAAGGTTCGTGGCCTGGGCCGGTTGCTTCTCCGGCTCTACCCTCGCGGTTTCCGCGAGCAATTCGGCGACGATCTGCTGCTGATCTTTCGCGACGCCTGGCGCAGTGCCGGGTCGGGGCCCGGAGCCGCCGCGGCAAGGCTCGGACTCCTCTTCGATCTCCTTCGCGGCGCGACGGCGGAGCGCCTGAACCGATTCGGACATCGTACGGCCAGTCCACCTCACTCGAACTCACCCACCATCTCCCGGTTGACCATGCGCGACCTCATCACGGAATTCCAGCAGGCGGTCCGCTCACTCGCCCGCACGCCCGGCTTTGCGCTCGCGGTCGTGCTCACCCTCGCTCTCGGCATCGGGGCGAACACCGCGATCTTCAGCGTGGTCGACGGCGTCCTCCTCAGACCCGCTCCCTTCGCCGCGATCGACCGGCTGACCATGATCTGGGAGACCGATCGCAAGAGCGGTACCCTACGGGAGCCAGCCTCGATCCCCGACTATTTCGATTTTCAGGAGCGGAGCACGCAGTACGAACGCATGGCCGCCTTTTCTCCCATCACCGCGACCGTGGCGCCGGATGGGGGCGACCCCGTGCGCCTCGCGGCCCTCTGGGTCAGTCACGAATTTTTGCCGATGGTGGGGATCCGGCCGCTGCTCGGCGCCACGTTCAGCGCGGACCAGGACCGGGACGGGGCTCCCCCGGTGGCGATGATCGGCGAGGAGCTGTGGAGCGAGCGCTTCGGACGCGATCCCTCGGCCGTCGGCAGGGTGGTCCGCATCAACGATGCTCCGTACACCATCGTGGGCGTCCTCCCGGCGTCAGCCGACTTCGGCACGCTGCAGATTCTCGGGGTCGCCGCCTACCGGAGAGGCTTCGCCGATCGCGGTGTGCTCGTCCGAGTGGATGTGTGGCTTCCCCTCCAGGCCAATCGGACGGCGGCGGATCGGGGGAATCATCCGATTTTCGTGATGGGACGGCTCACGCCAGGCGCGACAATGAATCAGGCACACGAGGAGATGGGGGCCATCGCCGCGGATCTCGAGCGACTGTACCCCGAGGCGAACGATGGCCGGGGCGCGAATGTGGAACCGCTCTCCGACGTGGTGTTCGGAGGGGTGAAACCCGCGCTCTTCGTGCTCGTCGGCGCCGTGGCTCTGGTGCTGCTGATTGCCTGTGCCAATGTGGCGAACCTGCTGCTGGCCCGCGGGGCCGCGCGGGAGCGGGAGGTGACGGTCCGCGCAGCGCTCGGCGCCAGCGTGGGGCGGTTGACGCGGCAGTTCCTGGTGGAGAGCGCCGTGCTCACCGGGGCAGGAGCGCTGGTGGGCGTAGTCCTGGCACTCGCTGGACTGCAGGTGCTCCTCGCCCTCGCGCCGGCGAGCATTCCGAGGGTGAGCGCTGTGGGGATCGATGCCAGAGTGCTGGCCGTCACGCTCGCGCTGACCGCCATCGTCGGAGTGACCTTCGGGCTCGTGCCGGCAACTCAGGCTCGGCGCCGCGGGTCCAATCTTGGTCTGCAGGCGGACGCGTCGCGGGGCGCCTCCTCAGGGAAGGAGCACCGACGCTTCCGCTCGGCGCTCGTGGTGGCCGAGCTGGCGCTCGCGGTGATCCTGATGGTCGGAGCCGGCCTGCTGATCAAGAGCTTGTGGCGACTGTACCAGGTGGATCCAGGGTTTCATGCTGAAGGCGTGCTCAAGGCGGAATTCCAGCTGCCGGCCAGTTACCCTCAGCGCATGTCCGAGTGGCCGCGATGGCAGGAAATCCGGCGATTCAATGAGGAGCTTCGTCGTCGCGTGGCGGGACTTCCCGGGGTCCAGGGGGTTACGATCGCAGGGGCACATCCGCTCGAAGCCGGGTACACCAGCTCGATCGTGGTCGTGGGCAAGGAAGCGGAGGCCGCCGACTGGCCCGAGCCGTCGATCCGGTTGGTGGATTCGGGATATCAGGCAACGATGCGGGTGCCTCTCGCAGCCGGCCGAGCGCTGAGTGACGACGCCGACGCGGCTCCGGTGCTCGGGATCAACGAGGCGGCGCGCAGACGGTTCTTCGGAGATCAGAACCCGCTGGGACATCGCATCCGGCTCTGGGGGAGCGAGCGGACCATCGTGGCCGTGTTCGCCGACGAGCGGTTCCACGGACTGGCCGAGGCGGCGACTCCGGCAGTGTATTTGCCGACCAGCCAGGCGCCGGTTCCCAACGGGAGTGTCCTGGTTCGGGTGAACGGAGATCCTGCGACGTTTGCGCGAACGCTCCGCGGCGTCGTGCGCGAGCTGGATCCAACGGTACCGCTCTACGGAATCGAGCCGCTGGTCGAAACGCTATCGCACTCGACCGGGCAGCGCCGTTTCACGATGCTCCTGCTCGGAGTCTTTGCCGCCGTCGCGCTGCTGCTCGCGATGGTGGGAGTACACGGGGTACTGAGTTACACCGTCGCGCAGCGCACCCGGGAAATCGGTATCCGGATGGCGCTCGGCGCCGACCGGCAGACCGTCCGCGGGTTGGTGCTGGGCCAGGGTGCGCGGTTGGTTGCCGCGGGACTGGCGGTCGGGGTGGCGGGGGCCATTGGCGTGTCGCGACTGCTGTCTTCGCTCCTCTACGGCGTCCACCCCAACGACCCGGCGACACTTGGCGCGGTGGCCCTCGGCCTGGGCGTGGTGGCGCTGGTGGCAAGCTGGCTGCCGGCGCGGCGCGCTTCGCGAGTCGATCCGATTGTTGCGCTAAGAGCAGAGTGAGGAAAGCAGGGATTGGGAGTTGGGAGTTGGGGGTTGGGGTCAAGGGCCGGGGGACTTGGCGCCGAGTCTGCGGCGTAGAGCCGCTCGCAGACTAGTAAGCATCTTGCCGATGCTCTCCGCCACATTTCCCAGCTTCTCGACCTGCTGGTCAGGAACGAATCCCAATTTGAGGCTCAAGACGAAGTAAGTGTCGAGTTCTCGCAGCGACCCGGCTGCAATGGTGAGAAATCTGAGGTAATCACGAGTCGTCTCCCGGCCATGGCCCTCCGCGATGTTCGACGGGATTGAAGCAGCTGCACGAGGCATTTGAGATGCGAGACCGTAAATTTCTCTTTTGGGGAACTGCTCGGTGAGGCGGTACGTCTCGAATGCGAGCGCTAATGCCGTCTGCCACACCTCCAGATCTCGATGTGAGCGAATCGTCGCACTTCGATTTACCGGCATGATACAATCTTGGGTGCTTCGCGACCTGTAAGAGCATCGTTCCGCCGCCGGAAGGCCCGAATCCCCGCCGACTGGGCTTCTCCCCCAATCCCCAACTCCCAACCCCCAACTCCCTTCCGCTTGACATCTGCGCCCCTCCCCCTCAATATCTCTCCTGAACACTTCAGGGGAACAAATGCCACGCGCCGAGCTCGACCTCCTGCAGGGCACCCTCGACGTGCTCGTGCTCAAGGCTCTCTCGTGGGGCCCCCGGCACGGCCACGCTGTCGCCAGCTGGATCCGCGCCACCACCGAGGATGATCTCAACATTGAGGACGGGGCGCTCTATACCGCGCTGCATCGCCTCGAGAAGCGGGGACTCACCGAAGCGGAGTGGGGCCTCTCCGACAACAACCGCAAAGCCAAGTACTACGAGCTGACCGACGGCGGGCGACGGGAGCTGCGCCGGGAGGCGGACCTCTGGTCGCGGTACGCCGGGGCGGTGTTCAAGGTGCTTCGCTCCACCAGCGTGGCGGCGGCCAGGTAACCGTGGCCCTCCCGGCATTGCGGCGCCTTTTTCGCCTGGTCGGACGGCCGCCCTCGGTCGAAGAGGAAATCGAGCAGGAAATCGGCTTCCATCTCGACGAGGAGATCCGCGCGCTGGTCGCGCGGGGCTACTCTCCGGACGTCGCCGAAAAGGAAGCCCGCCAGCGCTTCGGCAGCATCGCGGACACCCGCGCGGCCCTCGCGCGCATCGACCGGGAGCGACGAATGCATGAACGACGAGCCAGCCGGTTCCAGGATCTGGTGCAGGACGTGGGGTACGCGTTACGGGGTTTTCGCCGCCAGCCGGGATTCGCCGCGCTGGTCGTGCTCACTCTGGGACTCGGCATCGGGGCCAATGCCACGATGTTCGGCGTCGTGGATCGCCTGCTCCTGCGGCCACCCCCCTTCCTCAAGGACCCGGACCGCTCCGGTCGGGTCTATATCCGCCGTCCCCGGACTGACGGGGCCGAGCGGATCGACAACAACATCAGCTATCGGCGCTATCTCGATCTCGCCGCGTCCAGAAGCCTCGAAGCATCGGCCGCGTTCTACGACGACCAGGAATATGTGGTTGGCGCCGGCGAGAACGCGCGCCAGCTCGATGTTTCGCTGGTCAGCGCGAGCTTCTGGTCGATGTTCGATATCGTGCCCGCCATCGGGCGCTTTTTCGGGGAAGAGGAGGACCGCACCCCGGGCGGCTCTCCTGTGGTAGTGCTGGGCTACGGTTTTTGGCAGTCTGAATACGGCGGCGACCCCTCGGTCATCGGCAAGCAGCTCCTGGTGGGCCCGCGATCGTACACCGTGATCGGCGTCGCGCCCAGGGGTTTCACCGGCATGTCAGCCCGGCGGGTCGGGGCATTTATCCCGATTACCGCCGGCGCATTCGACGGTTTCGGCGACCGCTACTTCGCGACCCATAATATGTCCTGGCTCGAGATGCTGGCTCGACGCGAACCCGGGGTGACGGCGGAAACCGCCGATGCCGACTTGACGCTTGCCTTCCAGCAGGAGCTCTCGACACTACCCGAGAACCACCCTGAAGCCATCGCGCGGTCCAGGGCTGAGCTCGCTTCCGCGCTGTACCAGCGGGGGCCGAAGCGAAGCGATGACGCGAAAGTCGCGACTTGGCTGGCCGGGGTTGCCGTTATCGTGCTGCTGATCGCCTGCGCCAACGTCGCCAACCTCCTCCTCGGGCGCGCGCTCCGCCGCCGCCGGGAGATCGCGGTGCGCCTCGCGCTCGGCGCCGGACGCCGCCGGATGCTGCGGCAGCTCCTCACCGAGAGCTCGCTGCTCGCCCTCATGGGTGGAGCGGTCGGTCTCTTCATCGCGCATTTTGGCGGCGGGATCCTTCGGCGCTCGCTGCTTCCCGGTGTCGATTGGTCGGCTGTGCCGCTGCTCGACCCTCGCATGCTGCTCTTCGCGACCGGCATGGCAGTGCTCACCGGGCTCTTGACCGGGCTCATCCCCGCGTGGCATGCGGGCCGCACCGATCTCAACGTGTCGCTCAAGGCCGGCGGACGGGAGGGGAGCCGGTCCCGCGCCCGCCTGCAGTCGGGGCTCCTGGTGGCCCAGGCCGCGCTCTCAGTCATGCTCCTGGTCGGCGCGGGGCTCTTCGTCCGAAGCCTTCGCAACGTCCACTCGGTCGATCTGGGCTATGAGCCGTCGCGCCTGATCGTGGTGCGACCCAACATGCGCGGCGAGCGGCTCACGCCCGCGGAGCGCGCCGTGCTGACCCAGCGGCTTCTCGACCGGGCTCGCGGAATGGCCGGCGTCGAGAAGGCCACGCTGACCTTCGGGGTTCCCTTCTGGCGGAGCAAGACCACCGACCTGTTCGTGCCCGGACGCGATTCCCTGAACAGCCTCGGCGCGTTTTACCAGAACGTCGTCGCGGACGACTACTTCGAGGCGACCGGTACCGTGATCCTGCGCGGCCGGCCGCTCACTCTCTCCGATCGGTCGGGACCGGCACGGGTCGCGGTGGTGAGTGAGATGCTGGCGAACAAGGTCTGGCCCGGTGCCGACGCGATCGGCCAGTGTATCAAGGTCAACGCCGACACCATGCCCTGCACGGCAGTCGTCGGGATCGCCAAGGATGTGCGCTGGGGCAGCCTGGGGGACGAGGACCGGATGCAGATCTACGAGCCGATGAGTCTCGACGGCTCGGGGTGGCTGTTCATCCGGACCGCCGGCGACCCCGAGCGGTTGAGCGAGCCGCTTCGGCGAGAGCTCCAGCGCCTGATACCCGGAGCGGCGTACGTGAGTGTCGGCTCCGTCAGCGCCACGCTCGATCACCTGCTCCGGCCCTGGCGCCTTGGTGCCACGATGTTCACGCTCTTCGGCGCGCTGGCGCTGGTGGTGGCGTCTATCGGGCTCTACGGTGTCATCGCCTACAGCGTCGCCCAGCGCACTCACGAGATGGGCGTACGGGCCGCGCTGGGCGCCAAGAGGGGAGACCTGCTTCGGCTCGTCGTCGGCGAGGGAATGCGGATCACGGTGATCGGTATCGTGCTGGGTGCCGCGGCGTCCCTCGCGGCCGGAAGATTCCTCGCGGCGCTCCTCTTCGGCGTGACCGCGCACGATCCCGGCACCTTCGTGGTGGTGGCGACGGTGCTCCTGGCGGTGGCCGGCATCGCGAGTGTGATCCCCGCCTGGCGGGCCGCGCGGGCCGACCCGACAGCGGCGCTTCGGGCAGATTAGCGGGGAGAGGGGAAGGGGGAAGGGTGAGGATGGAAAGGCGGGGACGGGATATCTTTTGGAACGAAACCCTTCCCCTTTCCGGCCTCCCCCTTCCCCGCAGGAGTCTGCCAGTGCCAACACCTGTCCTGCACGACGGCCCCAAAATCCTCCACCACCTGACGACCACGACATTCGTGCTCGAGGGATACCACGTAGTCCAGACGCTGGGTGTCGTCATGGGCATCACCGTCCGCTCCCGCTCGCTGATCGGCTTCATCGGGGCCGGGCTCCAGACCATCATGGGCGGCCGGATCGGCAACTTCGTCACCCTCTGCGAAAAGGCCCGCCAGGAAGCCTTCGAGCTGATGCTGCAGCACGCCGAGCAGACGGGGGGCAACGCCGTCATCGGGATCCGGTACGATGCGAACGAGGTCATGAATGGGGTGACGGAGGTGCTGTGTTACGGGACGGCGGTGGTGGTGGAACCCGTTTAGGGCCTGACCGGCTTGAGCTCCAGGTCCTGAAAGTCGAAGCTGAAGTCGGTCTCGTCCGACACGGCCGTCATCCGGGCCCGCTCGATGCTGCCGTCGGGATTGAGCGCGAAGGTGACGAAGGCGTCGGCTCGGAGCTCCCGGTCCCTCCACCGCGCGACGAAGGTGTCGTGCTGCCGGTGCGAGAGGTCGCCCACCAGGCTGGGCGATCGGCTGAACCGCATCACCAGTCGGTTTCCCTCGAGCGCGATCGTGATGTCGCCGTACCAGTCGTCGCGATAGGTCCCGGAATACCGGGCCGGCGGGAGCGAGGGGCCGGAGGTGGAGTCACGGCTGGTCGCTCGCCTGCTGGCCGCCGCCGCGGGACGCGCTGCTTCCGCTGCTTCGGCCCGCGCGGCAATGCCGAGATAGTCGGGAGTCGGGGCGCCCACGAAATGGTCGAGAATCCGGTTGGTGAGCAGGTTGAAGGCCGCTCCGGATTCCTGGTTGGTCAGCACCACCACGCCGAGTCGCAGCTCGGGGAGCATCGTTACCCGTGAGAGGCACCCCGGGAGCCCGCCGGTATGGGTGAGCATCTTTCGCCCCCGGAAGTCCCGCACGCCGAGTCCGAGCGCGTAGCCGTTGAAGTGGGAGCGCAGGTCGCGAAGCTCCGGGGCGGGCTCGCCGATCGGAATCGGGGTGACGATCGTCCAGAGCTCGCGGGTCGTGCGGGTGGAGAAGAGCCGAGCGCTGTCCGCGGTGCGGCCTGAATCGAGCTGCACCATCACCCACTTGGCCATGTCTTCCGCCCCCTACATGATCCCGCCGGCGGGATTGGTGTTGTCGCTGAGAAAGGGCGCGATGGGGCGCACGGCGCCTTCGATTCGCGCGTGGGTCCCCGCGACGTTGCCCCCCTCTCCCGCCGCGGAGTGCCGGACGTCGCTCGCCGCCATGCCGATTTTGGCCAGGATACGGGTCGCGACGAAATCTTCCCAGCTCTGGCCGCTCACCGCCTCGATCACCTCTCCCGCCACAGCGTAGAGCACGTTGTGGTAGGCGTAGGCGCTCCGGAACTACGTGGCCGGTTTGATGTAGCGAAGCCGGTGCGCAATCGCTATCCGGTCATAGGTGGAGGGAGGCCACCAGAGCAGATCGCCCGCGCCGAGGCCTAACCCGCTCCGATGGACCAGGAGGTCGCGGATCGTGAGCTCGCGGGTGACGAACGGGTCGTACATCGCGAAGGCGGGGAGGTAGCGGATGACCGGTCGCGGTAAAAACCTTGATATTGGAGGCGATCCCGAATCGGGTCTTCCCGTCCACCGGAGCGGGATCGCCCATGCGCCGAACGCCATATCCCTTGGCCAGCAGCACCTTGCCGTCCTTCACCACAGCGAGCGACAGCCCGGGCACCTCGAACGCCTTCATCACCTGCGCCACATAGCTGTCGAGCTCGGCGGGGAGGGCCGGCTGCTGGGTGGCGAGCAGCGCCAGGACACGAATCATTGATGGCTCCAGATAACGGCGGGATCATCGGACTCAAGGCGTTGACGTGTACCATCCACCCAAACAGCCGGGGGATGAAGCGGCCAGGCACCGCGGCGCATTCCTCGGCCGAGGCGATCGGACTCTCCGGCCCGAAGAGTGGCTTGCCGGCGCGGGTCTCCCGCCAGCGGGACTCCTCCCCCTGCTTCGGGAGGCACCAGTTGATGTGCTGGTGCCAGCGCGCGAGTCCCAGGGGAATCCGGCGGTCGAGCCGTTCTTCGCCGAGGAGTGCGGGCGCCGTATACATCACCCCGGTCAAGGCGAATGTCCCGTCGCTGTTCTTTCGGTAGAGCAGGGAAGTGGGCTTCGACGCGTCGAACGAGAACGCCGCCTCGAGGCCGTAGCGCTTGTTGGTGAAGTGATAGACCGGGAGTACCACGTTAGGGAGGAATTGCTCGTACCCGTCGGCGATCGCCACGTTCACGTCGTGGTACTTCGCGAGCTCCCGGCGGATCGTGGCGACGAGAGCCTGCCCCCGCGCCGAATCCTGCGGGGTGCGGGGACGAGCGGTGCTGAGCCGGAGATGAGGATTTACCTCGGAGTCGTGCGCGTGGTGCGACATCTGCCGCGTTGCCGCGTCGGCGGCTCTCGGATCGGCGAGGGGCGCTCCCCCCTGCGCGAAGAGCGCCACCGGAAGTGCGGTGAGGGAGACAAGACAGAGAGCCAGTCGCTTACTCATAGAGATCCTCGGTATCGGCACTGGCCAGCTCCACGAGGAATCCACCGATCTGCTGCGTCACCGCCTCGAAGAATCGCGCCCCCTTCTCGGCTGTGGCCTGCGCGGGATTGCCGACCCCGGTGTCATCCGTCACCCTGGTCCATTCGCGCGGCGCCCACGCCCAGCCTTCCCGCAGTCCTTTGACCTTGAAGCGCCGGGCGTGGCCGGGACCCGCTTCGCTGAGCGGGCGCACCAGCTCCGCGGCCAGGTGCATCATCACACTCGTCTCCAGCTCGCCGGCGTGATCGCCGGGTTCGGCGAAGAACGGCGCCGGATTCACGCAGGAGTACCAGTTGACGGTGCAGAGAAAAGGGCCGGCGTCGGGCGTGAGCTCGCGAATCATCTGGCGGAAGTCGTTCCCGCCGTGTCCGTTGAGGATGACGAGCTTGCTAACCCCCGCGCGCGACACGCTCTCGGCTATGTCCTGGAGCACCATCATCTGGGTGGTCGGATTCATGTTGAGACAGAGCGGGATATCGAGCTGGCCGGTGCTCACACCGAACGGCACCGCCGGCAGGACGATCACCCGCGCTCCCGCCGCTCCCGCGACGCGCGCCGACTCCGCCGCCACCGCCTCGGTCTGAATCGTGTCAGTGGCATAAGGGAGGTGGTGGTTGTGCGCTTCCGTGGCGCCCCATGGCAACACCGCGACGTCGTAGTGCGCATCTCGGACCGTCTTCCAGCTGGATTCCGCCAGAAGCGGGGACTCTGCGCTGTTCATTCGGGTTTCTCCCCGGCGCCCTGGAGAAATCGCTCGGCGAGCTGCTCCATGCGGTCGTTGCCGTCCTCTCGCGCCAGCTTCAGAATGCGCCTCACCTCCAGGACCAGGCGAGGGTCTCCGAAGAGATAGCCGGTGGCGGCTTCGGCGGTGGATGAATCGCCCTCGTTCGCCCCCTGGAGGAGCGCCCGCGCGGCAGCCTCCGGAAATCCGGGGTCGTCCGGGGGCGGGAGCGGAAACCGGTGCCTCGGCTCGGGGGCTGCATCATCCTCATTGACGAAGGCACGGGACATTGCGGGTTTCCGGGCTATGAACGCACCGGGATGATCCCATCCCCGGCCACTCCCCGCAATACCCTCCTCGATGCTCGCCAGACTCAAGTCCGCCGCCGTCCTCGGCATCGACGCCTACCTGGTCGATGTGGAGACCGATCTCAGCAACGGCTTGCCCTTCTTCACCACCGTGGGGTTGCCGCAGGGCGCGGTCAAGGAGGGAAAGGAGCGCGTCACCGCCGCGCTGGTCAACTCGGGTTTCGAGTATCCCCTTCGCCGCATCACGGTGAATCTCGCCCCGGCTGATGTGAGGAAGGAGGGCTCCGGCTTTGATCTCGCCATTGCGCTCGGGATTCTCGCCGCGAGCGAGCAGATCAAGGCTTCCGACCTCGAGGGTCTGGTCGTCCTGGGGGAGCTCGGCCTGCAGGGAGATCTTCGCCCGGTGCGGGGCGCGCTGTCAATGGCGATGGCCGCGCAGGCAGGCGGCGCCCGCGAGGTCATCCTGCCTGGGGTGAATGTCGCCGAGGCGGCAGTGGTGGAGGGACTCGTCGTGACGGGGGCGGACTCGCTGCTTGCGGTGACCCGGCATCTCAGTGGCCAGCACATGATCGCGCCCTCGGTGCCCAGGACCCTGGCCTCTCTGGATCTGTGGCAGCGCGATGGAGTGGACTTCGCAGAGGTGCGCGGCCAGCTCGCGGCCAAGCGGGCGCTCGAGGTGGCCGCGGCGGGGGCGCACAATGTGTTGTTGATCGGACCGCCCGGCGCAGGGAAAACGATGCTCGCGCGGCGTCTGCCGTCGATTCTCCCCGCGGCACCGCTCGACGAGGCGCTCGAAATCACGAGGGTGCATAGTGTGGCGGGGTTGTTGCCGCCAGGATCCGCCCTGATCCGGAACCGGCCCTTTCGCGCGCCGCACCATACCATCAGCGATGCCGGGCTCGTGGGAGGCGGCTCCGCGCCGAGGCCTGGCGAGGTGAGCCTGGCGCACGGGGGAGTGCTCTTTCTGGACGAGCTGCCGGAGTTCCATCGTCATGTGCTGGAGGTCCTTCGGCAGCCGCTGGAAGACGGCGTGGTCACGCTTTCCCGCGCGGCGGCGCGGCTCACCTTTCCGGCCCGCTTCACCCTCATCGCGGCGATGAATCCCTGTCCCTGCGGCCATCTCGGAAGTCCGGTGCATTCGTGCTCGTGCGGGCCGCACCTGATCGAGCGCTATCATGCGCGGATCTCGGGGCCGCTGCTCGACCGGATCGATATCCATTTGCGGGTGCCGGCGGTGCCTTATGCCGAACTCGGCCGGGACGCCCCGGGAGAACCGAGCGCCGCGATCCGAGCCCGGGTGGAATCGGCACGAGTACGTCAGCGCGAGCGCTTCCGGTCTCAAACGGGTATGCACGCCAACGCGCACATGGGATCGCGGGAGGTGCGACGGTATTGCCGGCAGAGCCCTGAAGTGGCGGAGATCCTGCGAACTGCAGTGGAGCGACTGGGATTATCGGCGCGCGGCTGCCACCGGGTGCTCAAGCTGGCGCGGACGATTGCCGACCTGGCGGGCGTGGAGGGGATCGAGCCAGTGCATGTGCGGGAAGCGATTCAGTATCGGGCGCTGGATCGGAGGGCGCTCTGCCCATCCGCGTGAGGGCAGCGGGCGGGGCGACATCCACCGGGGACTATGAGATCTTATAGTTGTCACCCTGGCGAGTTAGGCGGTATCCTCGTCATTCACCCCTCCCCGCGAGGCTTCATGCCAAACCTCCCTCCTGTTGTGCTGCCCGCTCCCCTCCGGCTGGCCGTGGTTGCATCACTCACCCTTGGTGCATTGGCGCCGGTCCTTTCGGCGCAGGACCCGCTGCCCTCCGACGTGAGCTTTGCCATCCGGCGTTCCTGGCTCGAGGATCTGCTGACCGGTGGCCCGAGCGGACGCACGGTGGGGGTCCGGTGGGCCGCCGAAATGAGAATGGGCGAACGGTCCAATGTTCATACGTTGGATGCCGACTGCGAGCTTCACGTCGCCGCTCGGCTTCCCAACAATCGCCTGATCGCTGCTCCGCGTGGCCTCGTCGTCGAGCCGCCGAACGTCTGCCGCCGCCGTGTCCCACAAATCAGTCAGGCCGGTACCGTCGGCTCCGCCTGGACCGCCTACTTCGACGCGAGCGTCAAGGATAAGACCTGCACCGTCGTCGGCTTCCCGAGGATCTTCACCGAGCACGCTGCCGGCGGAGGCGGCAGCGGATCGAATCCTGACCATGTCGTCGAGGTGCACCCCGTCACCGAGCTCAGGTGCGGCACCGACACCCTCGATTTCATCCCGCTGGTCCGGATCTTTGCCGGCATGCGAAAGATCCAGCCCAACTCGGCGCGGGCCTGTCTGGAAGATCGCACGCTTAAGGTGCGGCAGCGCGGCAGTGGCGAGCAAATCCGCTACGAGTTCGCCGAGGAAGGGGCCAAGGGCTCGGGCGGGAGCTGCGGGAACTTTGCCGTCATCGACGCGCACATCGGGAAGGACTACCTGCGCGAGATGACCAACGGGGGCGACTACGCCGCTCTGGCACAGGCGTGGGTCGGAGAGAGCGGCCCCTTCCCGATCAAGGTGTACGCCTACAAGGGCACCGCCGTCGGCGATTCCATCGCGGCCCTTCATGCCAACCCCGATGACCTGGCGGAGCTGCGTCTCAGCGTGCACGGGCTCTTTACCTACGACTACTTCACCATCGCTCAGACCATCCAGGACGACGCCCAACAATGGCTGCCGGCGGATTCGCTCAAGGTCTGGAAACCAATCCCGAAGCCGCTGGCCTTCGTCATCTACGGGCTGGCTCAGCCCTGAGCAGACTACGGCGCCGCCCGGAGCGGGCGCGCCGCGCGCGCTTGCTCCAGCAACACCTCTCGAAAGCTCACCATCCGTCCCGGCTGGCACTGCGCCAGCCGGCCCAGGTCGGCCCGCTAGCTCCGCCGGCACCGGCCCGACGGTCCAGACAATCCGGCTGAACTTCGCTGACTCGTTGAGCGTGCGACGCCGCGAAGTGGCGGCCCCAAGACGCTTGAGGTTGCTTCTCTTCCGTGAGTGATTCAGCTAAAATACCTTGAGGCCTCGCCGGAGGCAGTTGAGAGGAACGGATGTTGGTTCGAGCGCAGTGGGTGGTTGTGGCCGTCATTGCCGCTGTAAGCTTGCCGCTCCGGGCGTGGCCGCAGCCGAAAGGCGGACACCAAACCCTCCTGACCGGCCGGGTGTATGACGAAGCGCGCCGACCCATCGCGGGAGTCGAGGTCATCCTCAACCGAAAGGAGGTGCGGGCGGTAACCAACGGCGCAGGGTTGTTCTCGCTGCCGCTGGCTCCCCTCGACAGCACGATCGGGTTTCGACGGATCGGATATCGTCCGATGCTTCTCGTCCTCCATCCGCTTCCACCCGCTGGTGACACAATTCTCGTCCAGTTGCTCACCAGTCAAGTCGAGCTACCAGAGTTGATAGTCTCGGCCCCGCCCAGCAAGCCGCTCCGCTATGCAGGTACGACGAAATACGACGATGTTTTTCTCCGGCAGAAAGTGGGCCTTGGCACTCTCCTTACGAGGGAGGCGATCACCCTCCGGTTTGGCGTCTCGACGGCCCAGCTCATGGAGGGAATTCCCGGCGTCCATTATTTCGACGGCCCGCCGAAGCGGCTGCGGTTCGCCCGTTGTCCGGAGCCCGGCGGCGTCACCGTCTACATTGACGGGTTCAGGCAAGTAGCCCGCGCCGGCTTTGAGGAGTCCCCAGAAGTAGCAACGCTATCACGTATCCATCCATCGGAAATCGAGATGATCGAGGTGTTCCGGGGCGCAAGCGAAATCCCGGGCGTGTTCCACTGGGATGGCTGTGCGGTAGTCGCAGTGTGGACCCGATGGAACAGATGACCCGTCCCACCCTTCTCCAGTCCCCTTCGGACTAGCTGTGCGGCCCTACGAGGAGCTTTCCTCTGGCGTTCGCTGAGGCCGGAAACTACCGCTTGCTCGTCTGGCCCACCTCGCGAAACCGCACCCCTCTCCCCGGCATACACTGCGCGAGCTTCCGCAGGTCGGCCGTGATGACCACCGCGATCTTGGGATAACCTCCGACCGTCGGGCCGTCGGGCATGATCACGATCGGCTGACCCCCATCGGGAATCTGGATCGCACCGGGACACGCCGCTTCTGACGGCAAGGTTGCGGAGACGCTCGGAGTAATCGTCGGTCCGTCGAGCCGGTAGCCCATCCGGTCGGATGCTGCCGATACGGCAAAGCGGCCCTCGAGCAACGTCTCTCGCGCACGCTCATCGAAGCGCTCCCACTGCGGGCCGGGTGTCACCCGGATCCTCACATCGTCGTTCACAGACTCGGGGCTGATTCTCGGATGCACGCTGCTTCCCAGCGCCGAGTGCACCGCCGGCCCCATGGGTAACTGGTCTCCCGATCTGAGCCGTCGCCCTTCGAATCCCCCGAATCCCCCGGGCAAATAGGTCGAGCGGCTCCCCATCACCGCCGGTACGTCGATGCCTCCCCGCACGGCGATGTACAAAAAGCGGTGGTCGGATCGCGGCCGGATCTCTATGCGCGTTCCGGCCATTGCTCTCACGACGGGATGCGCAGTGTCGGCGGGCATATCATCCACGAGAATCTCGCCGGCGCCCAGGATGACAAGCTCGCATTGCTCACGCGCGAGGATCGTCCCCGCACCGAGCGCCCACTCGATCCCCGCCGCCCCAGCCGGATTTCCTACCAGCGAATTCGCGAGTCCAAGCATCACCGGGTCCATCGCCCCCGACTGTGGCAGTCCTATCGCCCGGCCGGTCCGCCAGCCGAGATCTTGGACCGTCGCGAAGGACGGCGCCTTCTCTATCTCGATCATGCGACAGGCTCGAAGCGCACGCGATCGCCCGCCTTGAGCAAGGCGGCGGGATCGCGCGCGGGATCGAACATCTTGAGTGAAGTGCTCCCCAGAAGATGCCAGCCACCCGGCGTCGTCAGGGGATACACCGCCGTCTGCGCGCCGGCGATCGCGATCGATCCCGCCGGAACGCGGGTTCTCGGTGACGAGCGGCGGGGAAGGACCAGGGAAGGGTGGAGGTCGCCCAGGTAGGCGAACCCGGGCGCGAAGCCCAGCAGATAGACCAGGTACTCCGACTCGGCGTGTCGACGGATCACTTCGGAAGGGGAAAGGCCGGTCTGTTCGGCCACATGCTGCAGATCGGATCCGTCATAACGGACCGGGATGGTGTGCAAGCGGGGTCCCGCCCCTTCGCTGCGCTCAAGGTAAAAACCTTCCGCCCCTTCGTTGCGCTCGGGGTGACACAGCGCCATAAGCCGCCGCCGCATCTCTCGGGCATCGCCCTCGAAGAACACCGTAACCGTCGCGTACGCTGGCACGATCTCGACAAGTCCAGGCAGTCGCGCCGCCGAGATCCGCGACGCCAGCCCCGTCACCCGCTGATGGAGTGCGCGGCTCACCTTGTCTCCCAGCACCACCGTCCAGGCGCTCTCGCCGAGCGGGACGATGGACACTCCGGTCACCCTCACTTCACGAACGCGGCGAGGGAAATCCCCTCCTGATCGAACCGCTGCCGCAGCGCGCGGACGACCGCGACGGCCTTGGGACCGTCGCCGTGCACGCAGAGCGAATCCGCCCGGATGATGCACCGGGTCCCGTCGATCGCCACCACGTAGCGGTCCTGCACCATCCGGAGCGCGCGCTCCGCGATCGCGTCCGCGTCATCGAGCACGGCGCCCGGCATCCGGCGCGGCACCAGCCGGCCGTCGGGCTGATAGGCGCGGTCCACAAACGCCTCCCGCGCCACATCGAGCCCGGTGGCGTTCGCGGCCTGGAGCATCGCACTTCCCTCCGGGCCGAGGACGACGAGCTCCTGGTCAAGCTGGCGGAGCGCAAATGCCACCGCCTTGGCCACCTCCTTGTCCTCCGAAGCGCGGTGGTAGAGCGCGCCGTGGAGTTTGACATAACGCACCCGGGTCCCGGCGGTCCGGCAGAATCCGTCCAGCGCGCCAACCTGATAGACCACATCGGCCGCGATCTCCGCCGCGCTCGCCGCGAGCTCCCGGCGTCCAAAGCCGATCAGGTCGCGATATCCCGGATGCGCGCCCACCGTCACCCCACGTCCCGCCGCGGCCGACACGGTGCGTTGCATGACCATCGGGTCCCCCGCGTGGAATCCGCAGGCGACGTTGGCCGAGGTGATGAGGGAAAGGAGATCGTCTTCGCCGGGGAGCTCGTAACGGCCGAAGCTCTCCCCAATGTCGGCGTTGAGGTCGACGACGCTCACGCGGGAGGCTTGGGCTCCGGCCTGCGGCTGGTGGTGTCGCGAGCCATGCGAAACCGGAAGGTTTGCTCGACCAGCTGGCGTACCTTCACCCCGCTCTGCAGCGCGGGGCGGAAATGCATGTTCGGCAGCGCCCGCCGGACCGCGACCGCAAAATCCCCATGGGTTGTGGTGAGGACGCGGTACGTGATGGTGTCCACCAGGCCGGTGGAATCCACCACGTAGCGCACCGAAGCCAATCCCTCGATGCCCTGGTTCATGAGATGCAACGGGTACTCCGGCGCGGCGCTGGTCGGATCGTAGACGACGGCGCTGTCGACCTCGAGCACCGAGTAGGCATTGTCCCCCTGCTGCGCCTGCTCGGCGACCTTGAGGTCGGCGGACTCGAGGGTGAGCGCCAGCGGCCCCGCGGTGATCCGCTCGGTGACGCCCGACTCGTCTTCCCCCTTGGCCGGGAGCCCGGTCTCCTCGCCCGCGTCGGTCTCCGCGGTTAGGGCTGCGCCCACTTCGCGATTGCCCGGCTCGGGGGTGGGCACGAGGTATACGATCAGCCGGTCGATCAGGCTCGCCTTTTCCTCCCCGCCAAAGGGGATGAACAGTACGACCAGCGCCGCAATGTGCAGCAGGAGGTTCGCCGCCGTGACCGGGTCGCGGTGGAAGACTTCGTCGTGCGTGGGTGGCGCGAAGAGGCGAATCATGGGGATACCATCCCGGTGCGGGACCGGCCGTGAATGAAGACTGTCTGGACTTCCCGACGCCGGCAAGGGCGGCGAGGTTTCAGTAGATAGTTTGGTTTGACAAATCAAAGTAAATGCCGTAATGTGTGCGCGTGCTCGACGCCCAGGTGGAGGCCGTGCTGGCGGCCTACCCGACGCTCCATAGAGCCTGGCGGCGCCGGAGTATCCGGGACCGGGCCACCGGCCGCCGCCTGTCGAACCACCAGGCCGGCATCCTGGAGCACCTCGATCCAACGACCCCCGTCGCGACGGGAGATCTCGCCCGCCGACTCGGGGTCACCCCGGCCACCATCTCGATTCAGCTCACCCGCCTCGTCCGGCTTCGCCTGGTCATGCGGGAGAAGGACAGCGCCGATGGCCGACGGGTCCTCCTCCGCCTCACCGAGGCGGGGATACGCATCCGGAGCCAGCGGTCGCTGATCGATCCCGACCGGGTCCGGGCGGCGCTGGCGCTGCTGGACGGGCAGGAGCGTGATGCCGCGGTGTCCGGCCTCCGTGCCCTCGCCGGCGCGGCCCGAGCGGTTCCCGAAAGCACGACCCCTCGCCGATCAACCTCACGACGATCCAGGAGGACACCGGAGTGATGAGCTGGATGGAGCAGCGGAAGCGGACCACCCGCCGGAAGCAAATGGCGCGGGCGCTCCTGGCCTTGATGGGGCTCTGCGCGGTGATGTTGGCGGTCGGCATCGCGCTTCCCGTGGAGCACCGCACCACGGCGTGGGGCAGCTTCGATCGTCCGCCGGAGGCGGTCTGGCGAGTTCTCACCGATCTGGATGGAATGCCGATGTGGCGTTCCGATCTCAGCAGGGTGGAGCGGCTCCCCGCTGCCGAAGGCAGGACGACCTGGCGGGAGGTTGGGCGGGGGGGCGACGTGATTGTCGAGTTGGCCGAGTCGGAACCGCCCCGCCGGCTGGTGACGCAGCAGCGGCGGGACGGGCGGCGGGCGCTTCCCGAGCTGACCTTCCAACTGGTCGCGACCGGTCACGGGACAGCGGTGACGGTGACGGCGCGGGAGGAAACGGGAAACCCGATCGAACGGGTCCTCGTCCGGTTGGGTCTACGGGCGTCCCCTGCAGCCCGTCTCCTGCGCGACCTCGGATACCGCCTGAACGTGAATCGGCGCCAGATGGCCGCCGACGGAGTGGCGCGCGATGGGAATTGAGGCGACCTGCCGGGTTGAGACGGAGGGCGGAGCCGGGGAGGCGCGTGTGCTCCTCGAAACCGATGAGATCGTCATTCGTGGCCCGCTCGGCACCAGAATCCCGCTCGCCACCGTGACCGGCGCACTTGTCGATGGGCGCCGCCTCATCGTCTCGCACGAGGACACCCGCACGGTGCTTCACATTGGTCCGGAGGCCGCCCGATGGGCGCAACGGATTCTCCACCCCAAGTCGCGCCTCGAGAAGCTCGGGGTCAAACCGGGGATCGTGGTGTCTATCCTGGGCGTGAGCGACGTCCACCTCCGTACCCAGCTCACCGCCGCCGGTGCGTCGCCCTCGTGGGGCCGCCTCCGGCGGAACTCCGACCTCGTCTTCCTCGGTGTCGAGCGGGACAGCGATGTGGCGCGGATCGCGAAGGCGGTTCCTTCACTCCGCGAGAACGGCGCGATCTGGGTGATTCACCCCAAGGGCAAGGATGGTGTGAAGGACACCACCATCTTTGCGGCGGCGAGAACCGCGGGTCTAGTGGCCACCAAGGTGGCGAAATTCTCAGAGACCCATACCGCGGAGAAGCTGGTTATTCCCGTGGGGCGCAGAAAATAGGATGCTGGAGGCTGGGTGCTGGATGCTGGGTGCTGGCGTTTTTCCCGTTGACCGTTGACCGTACCAGGAGCTTTGCTCATGCGACCTCTGCTCGTCTTCACCTCCTTTGCTCTCCTCGCCGCGCCTCTCGCCGCCCAGCGCGGCAACACGTCCAATTTCATCGCCCGGCTCGGCCGCGACACCGTGGCACTCGAGCGCGTCACCCGCACCGGCAACCGTCTCGTGGGCGAGCTCTTTACCGTGAATCCGCGGGCCCGCCGGTACCGCTACGTCGCCAACCTCGACCGGTTCGGACGCATCGCGCGCATCGAAATCACCCGGACGGCTTCGCTCGACACGCCGGCGGAGCCGGGACTCCTGATCGTCCAGGAGATGCGCGACACCATGGCGACCGTGATCGTCACCCGCGGCACTACCAAGCCCGACACGAGCCGGATGCGGGTGCGGCCGGGGGCTGCGCCGTTCCTGAGCCTCTCCGCCGGCCTGCTGGAACAGATGGTGATGCAGTCGCGCCGCGAGCGTTCGGACAGCGTGCCGATGGACCTGGTTGTGGCCGGCCAGCGGCAACCGACGCCGAACTACGTCGCGCGGCGGGGGGTAGACTCCGTTGCCATCGACTATTTCGGCACTCCGTTCTATCTCCGGGTCGATAACCGAGGGCGGGTCCTCGGCGTCAACGGGATGCGCACGACCCAGAAATTCATCATCGACCGGGTCAACACGCTCGACCTCGAACTGCTGGTCCAATCGTTCGTGGATCGAGAGCGCGGGGGACAGGTGGCGGGCGCGATGTCGCCGCGCGATACCGCGCGCGCGGTGCTCCAGCTTCCTCCGCCCACGATCTGGGTCGACTACGGGCGCCCGATGGTGCGCGGGCGGCAGATTCTGGGGAACATCGTCCCCTGGAATCAGGTCTGGCGCACCGGGGCCAACGGGGCGACGCAGCTCGGCACGCCGGTGGACCTCCGGGTCGGTGATGCAATCATCCCCGCCGGGAAGTACACCCTCTGGACGCTGCCGACGCCGAACGGCGTGAGCCTGATCGTGAACAAGCAGACCGGGCAGTGGGGAACCGAATACGATCCGTCGCAGGATCTCATTCGGCTTGCCATGCGCTCGGAATCGCTGGCGCAGCCGGTCGAGCGCTTCACGATCACCGTGCTGCCGGTCGGGAATGGCGGCGAGATCCGCTTCGACTGGGACCGGACCCGGTGGATCCTGCCGTTTACCGTGCGGTGAGCGAGGGGTTCTTGCCGCAACGGACGAGCGCCCGCTCGAGGTAGCTCTCCACCAGGTCGAAATGCACGGTCCGGGTGCGCTGAATCCATGCGTTGGCGCACCCGACTGTCCGTGCCGCCATCAGCAGCTGCGCTTCGCCCCCTGCCAGCAGGTGGCAGGTGCGCCGCCCCCGTGATTTCCAGATGTTCTCATGCACCGCGATGCCCCCCTCGGCGGCCCAAGCGCGAGCCTCACGGACCTGTCTGGTCCCGAAGTATTTCCACGCGCTCATCCGTCGCCCGCCTTGATCCGCGCAATCGCCGCGCGCGCGCGGGCTCCCTCCGGCGTACCCCGGAACCGCTCGGCGAACCGGGCCAGCTCGGCAAGCTCCCGCCCGGGCTGGCCGGTGCGGTGATAGAGGTCGATGAGGGAGTTCCCGATGGCGAACTCGACGTTGGGCGGGGGACGGCGGCTCCTCGTATCCAGATACAGCCGTTCCGACATGGCGGGATCGCCGAGGTGGTCGCGCCACAGCGCGGCCAGAGCCAGCCTGGCGTGGATGTCGTCGGGAGAGCGCTCCAGGTGCTCGCCGTACGCCTCCGCGGCCTCCTGGTATTTCCCGCGCGCCACCAGGGATTCCTGGAAGGAAAAGCCCGGAGCGGGGGGGAGATTTCCCGCGCCGGTCATGGTCTGCACTATCCCTCGGCTCACAATCCCACTCATCGTCCAGATGCCGGCGGTGATCGCCGCGGCGAGGACCCATGCGGTGAGCAGTATGCCGGCCGCGCCGAGGAGGCCGATCCGGTCCATGGTCAACAGGTAGTACGCCACCATGATTCCGAAGACCGTGCAGGCGAGGAAAACCCAGACTGCCGCGTGATAGAAGCTGAGACGCTCACCCGCATCTTCGAGCCACTTACTCATCCCCCGCTACCTTCCCTCGGAGGCGCTTGATGCCCGAGCGGAGTCGCTTGCCCTCGAGGCGTCGAGCCTTCTCGCTCCGGGGCACCCTGGTCGGCATGCGCTTCTTCTTCGGCTTGAGGGCCTGCCTGAGCAGCGCGAGAAACCGCTCCTCTGCCGCTTCGCGATTGCGCAGCTGGCTCCGGCTCCCCGCCTCGACCAGCCGAAGCCATCCCTCGCCATCGAGCCGCGTCACCAGTCGCTCCCGGAGGAGCGCTCGTTGCGCACCGTTCGGAGCACTGCTTTCCTCCAGATTCCACCAGAGCTCGACGCGGGTGGAGGAGGTATTGACGTGCTGGCCGCCGGGTCCCCCGGCGCGAGTGGCACGAAAGCTCACTTCCGCTCTCGGGATCCGAAGATTGCTTCCGGCTAACATCCAGGGATCATCCGCCATCCTCCAAACTAATTCCGCTTCCGTTGCCCCGCGACGGCGTTACGTTTGGGCATGGACGAAGTCGCCCGCCTGCACAACCATCTTCGGACCCTTGGCCGCGTGGCATTGGGATACTCCGGGGGCGTGGACTCCGCGCTGCTCGCGGTGGCCGCGACCGGTGCGCTCCCGGCCGGACGATTCCTCGCCGTGATCGGACGGAGCGCCTCCTATCCGGAGGTGCAATACAGCGCCGCGCTCGAGCTGGCGGAGCGATTCGGAGTTCCCTTCCGGGAGCTCGACACCCGTGAGCTGGAAGATCCGAAGTATCTCGAGAATCCCGTCAACCGCTGCTACTACTGCAAGGCGGAGCTCTGGACCCGGGTGACGCTGCTGGCGCGGGATCTCGGCTTCGACACCGTGATCGACGGCACCCACGCCGACGATCTGGGCGATCACCGTCCGGGCCGGGCCGCGGGGGTCGAGCTTGGCGTCCGCTCTCCTCTCGCCGAGCTCGGGATGACCAAGGCCGGTATTCGCGAGGCGGCAAAGCGTCTCGGCATTCCCATCTGGGATGCGCCTGCGTCGCCCTGTCTTTCGAGCCGGGTGCAGTACGGTCTTGCCATCACCGCGGACCGACTTCGGCAGGTGGAATCCGCCGAGCAGTTTCTCAGGGGGCTGGGTGTGACGGGGGATCTGCGAGTGCGCCATCTCGGAAACCGGGCCCGGATCGAAGTCGCACCCCGGGAGTTCGAGCTGGTGGATGGGCACTGGGACGGGGTCGTCGCCCGGCTCCGGAGCCTGGGATTCGAGGATGTGGAGCGCGATGCGCGCGGATACCGCCGGGGCAGTCTGCTGGTGATTGCCTGATGCGGCTCTTCATTGGCGTCCCGATTCCGTCGCCTGCGCTCGAGCATGCGAGCGGTCTCTTGCGCGAGCTCCAGCAGCTCGAATGGCCGGTTCGCTGGGTGCGGGACGATGCGCTCCACCTCACGCTGAAATTCTTCGGGGAAGTCACCTCCGACCGCGTCGACGCGATCGAGGAAATGGTCCAGTTCGCCACCGAGGGGCTTCATCCGATGCCGCTGACGCTCCTCGGGGGAGGCGGATTCCCGTCACGGCGGCATCCCCGGGTCCTCCGGCTCGAAGTGGAGGCTGGACCCGACCTCGAGCTGCTGCAGGACCGCATCGAGCGGGGAGGGGAAGCGATCGGCTTTCCACCGGAAGGCCGGCCGTTCCGCCCCCATCTCACCCTGGGCCGCGTGCGCGAGGGTCACCACCTTCCCCCCGGCGCCATGGATCAGCTGGAAGCTTTGCCGCATGGAACTTCCTTTCTCGCCGACCGGATCGTCCTCTTCGAGAGCCGGCTCACGAAGGCGGGGCCGACGTACAGCGTGCGCCTCGAGAAGCTGCTCACGCCATGAGGGGATGTCTCTCCCTTCCCTTCCGGCTCGCGGTGCTGGTGCTTCTGGTGCTGCTCGGCTACGTGGCATGGTCCTACCGGGACGAGATTCGCCGGAAGGTCCACGAGTGGACCGCGGACGGCTCCCCCGCGCGCGGCAAGGGGATGGCGGTCCGGGGAGGGGCCGCTCCCGCCGCGCGCCGCATCGACGGGCTGCTCGGTTCACTGGCCGACTCGGTAGTTCTGTCCGCCGCCGATGTCGCGAGCCTGTTCGACTCTCTCGCATCGGTCGTTGCCCCAGGGGCGGTCGATTCGGTCGAAGTCACCCTCGATCAGGACGACCTGGGGGTGCGCGCCCGCGTGGATACCCGCGCCGTGCCCGTCTCGTTGGGAGCGATCGGGAGCGTCGTGCGCGATCACGAGTTCGTGGAGGCGGGCGGCCGGATCGTGTTCCGGCAGGCAGGGCGGGCAGAGTGGCAGCTCGAGCGAGTGCGGGTGCGCGGCGTTCCGCTCCCCGCCGAAGTGGTGCAGCGGCTCATCCGCCGCTTTGCCGGCTCGGAGGAGAGCAACGTCATCGGTCTCAGCCTTCCGCGCACGGTGAGCGGGCTTCGCGTCTCGCCGTTGGGTGTCACCCTCTACGGTTCGGGTGCGGCGCGATGAGCAACCGGATTCTGGTCATCGACGACGAAGGCGGCATTCGGGATGCGCTTCGCCAAGTGCTCGAGTACGAGGGCTGGCAGGTGCGCACCGCTGCGTCGGGGGGAGAGGGCATCACCATTTGCAACGAGTTCCTTCCCCACGTCGTGCTGCTCGACGTGAAAATGGCCGGTCTCGACGGGCTGGAAACGCTCACCCGGCTGCGCGATCTGGATCCTCCCGCGACGGTGGTCATGATCTCGGGGCACGGCACCATCGCGACCGCCGTGGCGGCGACCCAGCGCGGCGCGTTCGACTTCCTGGAGAAGCCGCTCGACACCGACCGGCTGCTGGTGACGTTGCGCAATTCGCTGCAGCAGTCGGCGCTCGCCGGCGAGAACCGCGAGCTCAAGCGCGCGCTGGATACCCGCTACCCGATGGTCGGCACCAGCCCTGCGCTGGAAGAGGTGCGCGCCCTGATCGACCGGGTCGGCCCGACCCACGCGCGGGTGCTGATCACCGGCGAAAATGGAAGCGGCAAGGAGCTGGTGGCGCGCGCCGTCCACGAGGCCTCGCCGCGGCGGGATCGCGCCTTCATCGAGGTGAACTGCGCCGCCATTCCCTCCGAGCTGATCGAGAGCGAGCTCTTCGGGCACATGAAAGGGAGTTTCACCGGCGCCTTCTCCGACCGTGCCGGAAAGTTCGAGCTGGCGGACGGCGGCACCCTCTTCCTGGATGAAGTCGGCGACATGTCGCTCTCCGCGCAGGCCAAGGTGCTCCGGGTGCTGCAGGAGGGGATGGTGACCCGGATCGGGGCCGCCAAGTCGGTGCAGGCCGACGTGCGTGTCGTCGCCGCCACCAACAAGGATCTCGAAGAAGAGATCGGCGAGGGCCGGTTCCGCGAAGATCTCTTCTACCGGCTCAACGTGGTGCCGATCAACGTGCCGCCGCTCCGCGAGCGGCTCGAGGACATTCCCGCCCTCGTCGAGCACTTCGTGGCGACGCTCTCGGGGGGCGCGGGTGTTGCGCCCCGTGCGGTGACCCCGGACGGGGTCAAGGCGTTGCAGCGGCGGAGCTGGCCCGGAAACGTCCGCGAGCTCCGGAACGCCATCGAGCGGCTCCTGATCCTCGCCGCAGGAAAGCAGATCACCGCCGCGGACATCGAGCGCCTGCTCCCCGCAGGGGACGCGGGCGCCGCCGCGGGCGCCGCTCCCGAAGCGGGACGGGCACCGACCTTCGAGCATTTCAAGCAGGACGCGGAGCGCGCCTTCCTGCTCTCCAAGCTCCGGGAGCATGGCTGGAACGTGGCCGAGACCGCGCGCGCCCTGGACATGCCGCGATCCAACCTGTACAAGAAGATCGAGAAATATCAGATCACCCGAGAGGACACGTGACCGGCCCACCGCGGGACTGGGACAAGGAAATGGCGGAGATCGACAAGATCATCGCCAAGCAGCCAGGGACAGGGGTCAGGGGTAAGGGGTCGGAGGTCAGGGGTGGCCCGGCCGCGCTCGCTGCTCCTCAGCGGGCGGCATCGGTGGCGCCCACCCGCACCGGCCGCGATGCCCTCGCCACCTGGGTCCGGGTACTCCTCGGGGTGACGGTGGCGGTCGGGGTCGGACTCGCCTGGCCGTACGCGCACGCCTGCGGGCTGCCACTCTACGGGTATCTAGCCGCGACCGGCGGCGTCGCGCTCGCGGGCCTCTGGGGCGCGGTGACCAGCTGGAGTCGGCGCATGGGTCTTGCCCACATCGTGTCGCTCCTGGTTGCCCTGTGGGGCGCGGCGCTCCTCGGCAAGGCCATCCTCGAGCGCACCGAATACGCCAAACAGCCCACGACGTGGAGTTGTGGGTGACCTGTGACGGGTGAGTTCAAGTACAGGGAGTTTCCAGCATCCAGCACCCAGCATTCAGCAAACCAAGAGATCGATGCCGACTACGTTCAGAAATTTCATCGCCGGCCGCTGGGTCCGTCCCGCCACCGGCCGCTACTTCGAGAATCGCAACCCCGCCAACATTCGCGACCTGATCGGACGGTTTCCCGACTCGGGGCCCGAGGACGTCAACGCGGCGGTGCAGTCGGCCACCGAAGGATTCCGGAAGTGGTCCCGGGTGCCCGCGCCCGCGCGCGGCGACGTGCTGAAGCGCGTCGGCGACCTCCTCACCGAACGCAAGGAAGCGATCGCGCGGGCGATGACACGCGAAATGGGAAAGGTGCTCGCCGAAACCCGCGGGGACGTGCAGGAGGGAATCGATACCGCGTACTACGCCGCCTCGGAGGGCCGCCGGCTCTTCGGCCATACCGTGCCGAGCGAGCTGCGCAGCAAGTGGGCCATGAGCTACCGCCGCCCGATCGGCGTCGCGGGCCTCATCACCCCGTTCAATTTTCCGCTCGCCATTCCCACCTGGAAAATGTTTCCCGCGCTGGTGTGCGGGAACAGCGTGGTGATCAAACCGTCCGAGGATGTGCCGCACACGGTCCATCTGCTGGTCGAGATTCTCCTCGAGGCGGGACTTCCCCCAGAGGTGATTCAGCTGGTGCACGGTGCCGGCGACACCGGCCGCGCGCTGGTCGAGCACCCCGGCGTGCCGGTGATTTCCTTCACCGGCTCGACCGCGACCGGCTCCGCGATCGGCGAGGCCTGCGGACGGACCCACAAGCGGCTCTCGCTCGAGATGGGCGGGAAGAACGCCATGATCGTCATGGATGACGCCGACCTCGATCTGGCGCTCGACGGCGTGCTCTGGGGGGCCTTCGGCACCACCGGCCAGCGGTGCACCGCCACCAGCAGGCTCATTCTGCACCGCCGGATTCACGATCGCTTCCTCCGGCGCCTGGAAGAGGCGGTCGACCGTCTCGACCTGGGCGACGGCCGCAAGGATGCTACCGACGTCGGCCCGCTGATCCACGAAGCGGCGCGGGACAAGGTGGAGCGGTACGTGGAGATCGGGCGGAATGAGGGACTGGAGCTCATCACCGGCGGTCGGCGGCCGCGGAGCCCGCGGCTCCGGAATGGATGGTTCTACCGTCCGACGATTTTTGCCGGCGCCCGGCCCAGGAGCCGCCTCGCGCAGGAAGAAATCTTCGGGCCTGTTCTCACCGTCATCCGGGTGAGCAGCTTCGACGAAGCAGTGCGAGTGAATAATGGAGTGCTGTACGGCCTCTCGAGTTCGGTGTACACCCGCGACACCAACCTCGCCTTCCGCGCGATGCAGGATCTCGACAACGGGATCACCTACATCAATGCGCCCACTATCGGCGCCGAAGCGCATCTCCCGTTCGGCGGTGTGAAGCAGACCGGCAACGGCCATCGGGAAGGCGGCTGGGAAGTCTACGAGTTCTACTCTGAGACCAAAGTGTGCTACGTTGACTACAGCGGCACGCTGCAACGGGCCCAGATCGACAACTATGATTGACTCTGTGGTAATCGGGGTTATTGGTTAGGGCATAGGGATTAGGGATTGGGGATCGGGGATTAGGGAACAGCGTGAGCGCGTAGCCCCAACCCCCAACACCCAACCCCCATTCCCCAACCCCCGCATCAACGAGGCTCCTCTCCCGAAATGAAACCATTGCAGGTCGGGTCTTCCTCGAAGAGCGGCTCCACGTCGTCGGACGAGGGTTCGCTGGATCAGTACCTGCGGGAAATCAGCAAGTACCCGCTGATCCCCCAGGAGGAAGAGGTCCGCCTCGCCCAGCGCATTCGCCTCGGGGAAGAGGAGGCGCTCGACAAGCTGGTCCGCAGCAACCTTCGCTTCGTTGTTTCGGTGGCCAAGAAATACCAGAACCAGGGCGTTTCCCTCTCCGATCTCATCAACGAGGGGAACCTCGGCCTGATTCGCGCCGCCCACAAATTTGACGAAACCAAGGGGATCAAATTCATCTCTTATGCGGTCTGGTGGATTCGCCAGGCGATTCTGCAGGCGCTCGCGGAACAGAGCCGGATCGTCCGGGTGCCACTCAACCGGGCCGGCGCGCTGCACCGGATCACCCGCCGCTCGTCGGCGCTTCTGCAGGAGCTGGGGCGGGAGCCGACCCCTGCGGAGATCGCCGAGGGCATGGATATTGACATGGAGGAGGTGCAGAAGACCCTCTCCATTTCGCAGAACCACCTCTCCCTCGACGCGCCAATGAGCCCGGGGGAAGACAACCGCCTGCTCGACTACCTTCCCGACAACCAGAACCCCGGTCCCGACGCCGAGACCTTCGAGCACGCGCTCAACCAGTGCATCGAGGAAGTGCTCAAGGGGCTCAAGGAGCGCGAGGCCAAGATCCTCCGGCTCTACTTCGGGCTCGACAGCCCGGAGCCGATGACACTCGAAGAAATCGGCGCCCTTCTCGGCATCACCCGGGAGCGGGTCCGCCAAATCAAGGAAAAAGCGCTCTCCCGGCTCCGCCACGTGAGCCGCTCCAAGGCCCTCGAATCCTTCCTCTCCTGAGCATGGCTGGCACCTCATCTTTTGACGTTTCGACCGGCGCGGACCTCCAGGAAGTCGACAACGCGGTGAATCAGGCGGTTAAGGAGATCGCCCAGCGTTACGACTTCAAGGGCACCCACGTCACCATCGAATTCGACCGGGCCAGCGGCGTCATCAAGCTCGCGGCCGACGACGAGTTCCGGATGAAGCAGGTGCTCGATGTGGTTCAGGCCAAGTGCGCCAAACGGGGCGTTCCTCTCAAGAACCTCAAGACCGGCGAATTCATCCCCGGCGCCGGGACCTCGGTGCGCTGCGAGATCGCGCTCACCCAGGGTATCCCGCAGGAGACCGCCAAAAAGATTCAGAAGGCGATCAAGGAAGCGGGCTTCAAGAAGGTGCAGGCCTCCATTCAGGGCGATGAGCTCCGGGTGACCAGTCCCTCGAAGGATCAGCTGCAGACGGTCATCGCGTTCCTCAAGGCGCAGGAGTTCGAGCTGGAGCTCAAGTTCGGCAATTATCGTGGGTAGCAGCGCGAGGGTCCGGTGGTTTGCCACCGCGCTTCTCGCCACCGCCTGCGCCCGTCCCGACACCGGCCCCGTCATTCCCCAAGTCACGCCGCCGACCATCCGCATCGCGCTGCCCGTCGACGCGGCGTCGGTAACGCTCGGAGGGGGCGCCGCGCTCCTCGTCGCCACTCCCGATGGGGAGAGTGCCTTCGCCATTCCCGCCGGTGCCACCACCACCGTCACCTCCACGTCTGACGGCCTGCGCCTGTCAAACGCCGGCGCCCGTGGGGTCGCGTCCCTGACGGTCACACCAGCCGATTCGGGGACGCCGGTCCGATTCAATGGCCGGGAATACCGAGGCGACGTGGTGCTTTCGCCAACCGCCGCCGGTGTCACGGCGCTCAATATCCTCCGCGTGGAGGAATACTTGCGGGGCGTGGTGGGTGCGGAGATGGGGCGCCGCACCGAGCAGGATCTGGCGGCGCTCCGAGCGCAGGCGGTGGTCTCCCGCACGCTGGCGCTCCGGAACCTCGGGAGATGGCGAACCCGCGGCTATGACCTCATGGCCACCGTGGCGGACCAGGCCTACGCCGGAGTTGGTTTCGAGAGTCCGGCCTCTGACCAGGCGGTGGCGGAAACGGCGGGAAGGGTCCTCGCCTCCGAAGGCGGGCTGATCGACATCTTTTTCCATTCGACCTGCGGCGGGCTGACCGCCCCGGGTCCCGAGGTCTTCAGCTACGCGACGCGTCCGTACCTGCGCTCGATTCGCGACGTCGACGAAAACGGCAGGGCCTGGTGCGCCATTTCCCCCCGCTACCAGTGGCGGGAGACCTGGTCCGGCGAGGCGCTGGCGCGGGCGCTCCGCTCGACGCTGCCGGCGGCGGGAGGGAATCCCGCCCTGGCGGATGATCTTCGCGACATCCGGATCCTCGATCGGACCGCTACTGGACGAGTGGCGAGATTGGAGATTCAGGGAGGGGACGGTGCGCTTGCGCTGTCAGGTCCGGCCGCGCGACTGCTGCTGCGTACCCGGGACGGGAGCTCGCTCCGGAGCGCGAATTTCACCGTCCAGGTGACTCGGGAAGGACCCCGGATCGTCGAGCTCACGATCTCCGGCTCCGGCGCCGGTCATGGGGTAGGGATGTGTCAGTGGGGCGCGCTGGGGCGCTCCCGGGCAGGGTTCTCGTTCGAGGACATCCTCTCGGCTTATTTTCCGGGGACGCAGCTGATCCGCACCTATTAGTCAGAGGAACCACCCATGAGCGATCCCGTCCGCATCGGGCTCATCGGCGCCGGCGCCGTGGTACAGGTGGCGCACATGCCGGTCCTCAAGAAGCTCAAAAGCGTCGAGCTCGCCGCCATCTGCGACACTGATCTTCCCAAGGCGCGGGCCCTGGCCACGCGATTCGGGATTCCGGACGTCTTCGACGATATCGAAGACCTGCTTGGCCACCAGCGGGTGGATGCCCTTCTGATCGCTACGCCGAACCACCTCCACGAGTCCCATATCCTGGCGGGGCTCGCCGCCGGGTGCCACGTTCTCGTGGAGAAGCCGCTCGCGCTGACCGCCGCGGCGGCACAGAAGATCGCGAAGGCGGCGGAAAAGCGGGACCGGGTGGTCATGGTCGGGATGACCCACCGCTATCGTCCCGATGCCCAGGCGGTGCGCAGTTTCGTTCAGAGCGGGGAGCTGGGTGAGATCGACAGCATCCGCTCGAGCTGGCATGTCGCCCGCCCGGCCCGCACCGCGCTGGGATGGCGGCAGCGCAAGGACGAAGCGGGCGGCGGGGCGATGCTGGACCTGGGTCTCACCATGCTCGACCTCTGCTTCTGGCTCGCGGGAAATCCGGCCCCGGCGCGGGTCAGCTCCGCGCTGGTGCGTCCCAAGGGAGAACGAGCCGTCGAGCAGTCGGGGAGCGCGTACGTCGTGTGCAAAGACGGGGCCTCGATCTTCGTGGACGTCACCTGGAGGCACATCGGGGAAGGGGAACGCTTCGGCGTCGGACTCCGGGGGGCGAAAGGGACCGCGGGCATCAATCCGCTGCATGTCTGGAAGGAGCTCAACGGCATTCCTCAGGATGTCTCCCCCACCGGGAGTCTCTCGCGGGAGAACGCGTTCTCGGCGTCGTTCCGGGCCCAGTGGGCGCATTTCCTCGCTGCCATCGCCTCCGAGGCGGAGGTCCCGCCGCTGACCGAGCACATCACCCTGCTCAAGGTGCTGGAGGCGATCTACAAATCGGACGCGGACGGAAAAGACGTGGCGCTGTGAGGCTGCTGCTCATTGTGGGGCTTTCCCTCCTCCCTCTTCGCTCCTCGCTATTCGCTCAGACCGAGCCCGGCTCCGAGCTGACCGTCACCCTGCTCACGTACGAGACGGGCGGGCTGGTCTACGAGCGCTTCGGCCACAACGCCATCTGGATTCATAACGCCGCCTCCGGCTCCGACCGGCACTATGACTATGGGCGCTTCGACTTCGGTCGGCCCGGCCTCGAGCAGATCCGGTTTGTTGCTCGGTTTGCGCAGGGGAAGATGACGTATTCGATGGGAGAGGATTCTCTCCCGGACAAGTACATCGGCTTCTACGCCTCCGAGGGCCGGAAGATCCGGGCGCAGGAGCTCGATCTCACCTCCGCCCAGCGGCGGGAGCTGCGGGATTTCCTGGAGACGAACATCCGGCCCGAGAATGCCGGCTACGCCTATGACTACTACCTCGACAACTGCTCCACCCGGATTCGGGACGCCCTCGACCGGGTGCTCGGCGGCGCCATTCGCAGCTATGCCGGGCGGCCGTCGGGTTTTACCTGGCGCGACGAGACCAGCCGGCTCAACCAGCACAACGCCTTCCTCTACACCGGGCTGATGCTCGCGCTGGGACAGCCGGTGGACCGGGAAATGTCCCGGTGGGAGCAGATGTTCCTTCCGGGACGGCTCTCCGAGCATCTCGACAGCGTTCAGATCGCAGGCCCCGACGGTGTGCTCCGGCCGGTGGTCAAGTCGAATCAGGTGATCGCGGAGGGGGGGCGCTGGCCGGTGCCGGCGCGCCCTTCGAACTGGATGTGGCGGTATCTGCTGGCAGGAGTTTGTGTCGGTGGACTGCTCGCGCTGCTCGGGGGTGTCACCGGGGGCCGCAGGCTCTTCCTCGCCCTCGCGACGCTTTGGGCGTTCCTCGCGGGCATTGCCGGCCTCGTCATCACCTGGCTTTCATTGCTGAGCGCCCACCGGGCCGCGTACCAGAACGAAAACCTCTTCCTCTTCAACCTGCTTGCCCTCGCACTCGCCGTGGTGCTGGCCTCGGCCGTCCGGAGCGGCGGTGGGGCGATAAAAACCGCGCGCCGCCTCGCGCTCGTGGTGGCGACACTGGCGGCGTTGGGTCTCCTGCTCAAGGTTCTGCCCGCGTTCGATCAGAACAACCTCGAGCTGATCGCGCTCGCCTTACCGATCCACGCCGGTGTCTGGGCGGGCCTCAGGACCCGCGAGCCTTCCTGAGCCCCTCGCTCGCCTCGGTGTAATTCGGAAAGACCGCCAGCGCCTTCTGGTAATACTCCACCGCTTTCGCCTTGTCGCCGCGGTCCTCGTAGAGCAGCGCCCGGCTGAAGTGTGCCAGAGCCTCCGTCGGGATCGCCGTGCGCTGTGCCGTGCCGACCGGCAGCGGAGGCAGATTCGCGTCGGCCAGGATCCGTTGGGCGACTGACTCGATCATCCGGAACATGTCCCGGCGGTCGTGCAGCTTGGGATCGCTGCGCACCACCTTCATGATCTCGCCGGTTTCGACATTGATGATCCGGGCGTCCACCCGGAAGTCTCCGTAGAGATCGATGAACGATCCGGTGATCATGTAGCGCGCGCCGACCAGCTTGCCGACCTTGGCGGCGGTGGCGGCATCGACGCGCTCGGCGACGCCGAGCCCCTGCTCGTCGAGCAGGCGCTGGGTCTGTTCGCGGTCGACCAGGCGCACGGCAGGATTCCGCGCCAGCTCGAAAATGAGCGTGGCGGCGATCCCCTTCCGCAGGGCATCGAAGTCCTCCTTGTCCTTGCCGTAGCTGCCGCCGTTTTCGAACGGCAGCACCGCGATCCCCGGGCGGGAATCCTGGCCGGCGAGAGGCAGCGCGAGCATGGCGAGTGCGGTCACGCTCAGCAGAGAAATCTTCCGAGTACCCGTTTTCATTTCTTCCTCCTCAGATGTCGAGGGCCAGCCCTTCGGCGGCCGCCTCAACGTCCAGCTTGTCCCCGGCGCTCGCCACCCGGCGCCGCGCCTCCGCAAGAATCCGGTCGATCTCGTCATCCCGGTGTTCCGGGGCGTGGTGGAAGAGTATCAGCTTCCGCACCCCCGCCGCGACGGCGAGATCCACCGCCTGATTTGCGCTCGAATGGCCCCATCCGGCTCGATCCCGGATTTCGTGCTCATCGTACGTCGCGTCGTGAATCAGAACTTCTCCGTTTCGCAAGAAGCCTACCAACTCGACCTGCCAGTCAGGCACCCCTGTCCACGGGCCTAACTCATTGTCGGTCATATAATTGACCGATGACCCGCCGGCGAGCGGTGAGATCGCGTATCCCAGCGTCCTACCGGGATGACGAAGTGCGATTGTCCTGACCTGGAAATAGTCGGTGAGGAACTCGCGCGCCGTGATCTCGATCACCTTGAGCCGCTCCGCGGTCGAAGCGTAATGCGCCGGCCAGAGTGGCGGCGTCATGAGACGGCCCAAGGTCTCATGCAGTGAAATCGGCCCCGGAGCGGGACCGAAGATGCGGACCTTCGCATCCGCATCGTGGATCGGAGCGAAGAATGGGAGCCCCTGGATGTGATCGAGGTGGGTGTGCGATAGGAGCACGTCGACCGCGCCGGTGTGTCGGCGCGCCGCCAGCGCTTCACCGAGGCGCCGGATGCCGGTTCCCGCATCGAGCACGAGAAGACCGGGGCCGTCCTCGATGCTCACGCAGGGCGTGTTGCCGCCGTAGCGGGCGGTTTCGAGTCCGGGAACGGCAATCGAGCCGCGCGCTCCCCAGAAGGTGATCCTCACGCAGCCTGCTGGGCGGCGAGTCGGAGCGCCGGCAAATCCAGCAGCGTGATTCCTTTCCGCGTGACGGCGATCACATTCCGGAGCACCAGATTTCGCATCGTGCGAGAGACGGTCTCCCGGCTCGCGCCCACCCTTTGCCCGATCGAGGCGTGGGTCAGCCGGCGGGTGATGGTGATGCCTGTGTCGCCCGCCTCCTCCCGCGCGAGCTCGAGGAGCAGGTGCGCCACGCGGCCGTTGACATCGAGGAGCATGAGGCTCGCGATGGTATCGTCGGCCCGGCGGAGCCGCCGGGAGAGCTCGCGCAGGAGGGCGATGCCGAGCGCCGGTGAGCGGGCGAGCTGCGCCCGGAAGTCTTCGCGGCGAAGCCCGAGCAGCACGCACTCCTCCATCGCGATGACGTGCGCCGAGCGCGGCTCGTCGTCGAGGAGCGCCATCTCGCCGAAGAAGCTGCCGGCGCCCAGCACCGAGAGAATGACCTGCCGACCGTCCTCCGCCACGACCATGACCTTGACCTGGCCGATGCGAATCAGAAAAAGGGCCTCCCCTTCATCGCCCTGGGTGAGGATGAGGCTCCCCTTGGGCTGGCGGCGCTCGCGCACCAAGTCGGCCATCGCGCGGAGATCGGCCTCGGGAACCTGGTGGAAGAGCGGAACGGCGCGGAGCACGTCCAGCGGATCGAGGGCCATGTGTCCTCATTCTATGGGAATGACCGGAGCATAGGGTTGCGCCCCAAGGAGTGTCAAATCGGAGGTTGAGGGGAAGGGTTGCCTGTCGCCGCCACTGCCGATAAGTTTCATGGCTCGCAACGACTTACGGAGCAAGACCCATGAAGCCCAATATGCATCCCATGTACCGCACCATCGAAGCGGTGTGTGCGTGCGGGAACAAGTTCGAGACGCGGACCACCGCCGCCTCGATCCACGTCGAAGTTTGCAATGCCTGCCATCCGTATTTCACCGGCAAGCAGCGGCTGATGGATACGGCGGGTCGTGTGGACCGGTTCCGTCGCAAGTACGGCTCGGAGCAGGCGGCCCCCACCGCCGCGCTGTAACCCGTGGAGGCCCGACTCCGCCAGGCGCTCGCGCGGGCGGCGGAGGTCTCCGCGGCGCTGTCCGACCCCGCGGTCGCCAAGGATCCGGCGCGCCTCTCCGTCCTCGGCCGCGAGCATTCCCGCCTCGTTCCGATTGTCCGCGCCGCCGAGCGGCTCCTCCGTCTCAGAAGCGATCTGCAGCAAGCCCGGGAGCTGGCCGAGGAGGCCGATCCCGAGATGGCGGTACTCGTCACGGCCGACATGGACCGGCTCCCCATTGAGATTGCCGCTCTGGAGAAGGAGCTCGAAGACCTCCTGGTTCCTCGAGACCCCCTCGAAGATCGTGACGCCATCCTGGAAATCCGCGCCGGTACAGGGGGAGACGAAGCCGCCCTCTTCGCGGCAGATCTGCTCCGGATGTACACCCGCTTTGCCGAGCGCCGGGGCCTCAAGGTCGAGCCGCTCACCGTGAGCGACGGGACGCTCGGCGGGGTCAAGGAAGCGATCATGGCGATCCGCGGAGAAGATGCGTACGGCCTTTTCCGCCGGGAATCGGGGGTGCACCGCGTGCAACGGGTCCCCGAGACCGAATCCCAGGGCAGAATCCATACCTCCGCTGCGACAGTCGCGGTGCTCCCCGAGGCGCAAGAGGTGGATGTGAAGATCGAGCCCAACGATCTCCGCATCGACGTCTTCCGATCGGGCGGCCCCGGGGGCCAGAGCGTGAACACCACCGACAGCGCGGTCCGGATCACTCATCTGCCCAGCAACACCGTCGTGCAGCAGCAGGACCAGAAGTCCCAGCTGCAAAACAAGATCAAGGCGATGTCGGTCCTCCGCTCGCGCATCCTCGACAAGATGATCGCCGACCAGGAAGCGGCGCGGTCGCGCGACCGGAAGGCGATGGTCGGCACCGGCGACCGTTCGGCCAAGATCCGCACGTACAACTTTCCGCAGAGCCGGGTGACCGATCACCGCATCGGCCTCTCGGTGCACAACCTTCCCGCGATCATGGACGGCGATCTCGAGGAGATCGTCAAAGCGCTGCGGATGGCGAGCCGGCAGGAAGCCCGTGAGCTCTGACAGCCCCGCGGCGATCGGAGGCCTGCTCGACGCGGCGGCCGAGCGGCTGCGCGCGGCGGGAATCGTCAAACCCCGGCGCGAAGCCAACCGCCTCTGGGCCTGGCAGAACCGGATCACCCCGGGACAGGCGGTGCTCGACCGGGACCGCGACACCGGCACGCGAGCGCAGCTCGCCTTCGAGACGGCAGTCACGCGACGGATTGCCGGCGAGCCGCTGGCGTATGTGCTCGGCTCGACGGGCTTTCGTAATCTCGAGTTGCGCGCGGACCGGCGGGCGCTGATCCCCCGGCCCGAATCCGAGCTGCTGGTGGATCACGCCCTGCACCTGGTGCGCTCCGGTCGCGCGCTCGACGTCTGCACCGGCAGCGGGTGCCTCGCGCTCTCGCTGGCGCAGGAAGGGGAGTTCACCTCCGTCACCGGCAGTGACATCTCCGCTCCGGCGCTTGCGCTGGCCCGGGAGAATGTTCGTGCCACCGGGCTCCCCGTGCAGCTCGTTCGCAGTGACCTTGGCGCCGGACTGCGGGGGGAACGATTCGATCTGCTGGTCTCGAACCCGCCGTACCTCACCGAGGCGGAATACGAAGCGCTGGATCGTTCGGTGAAGGCGTGGGAGCCGCGTCTCGCGCTCGCGGCGGGGGACGACGGGTTGGCACCGGCACGGCGGCTTCTCGCCGAGGCGCCTGTCCTCCTCGCCCCGGGAGGGTGGATGGTGATGGAGCTAGATTTCACTCGCAGCACTGCCGTCGCCGAGCTGGCGCGGGCGGCGGGCCTCGGCAGTATCAACGTGATGGATGATCTCTTCGGGCGCGCGCGCTACCTGATCGCGCGCCGGGGGCAAGGGGAATGATCGAGGAAAAGGCGCAGGAGCTGGGACGGCTCATCGGCCAGTCGACCGAGTACCAGACCCTCGGGCGGGCGGAAAAGCGCCTGCAGGAGGATGCGGAGACCCGCGCGCGGCTGGAAAAGATCGATCAGCTCGCCCGGCAGATCGACGAGCAGGTCGCGGCGCGGAAGGTGCCCGAGGAGCCGACGGTTCTGGCGTACGAGACCGCTGTGCGGGACCTTGAAGTGAGTCCGCAGGGCCAGGCATACGTGACCGCCCGGGCCAATTATGAAAAGCTGATGACCAAGGTGAATCAGCAGATGAGCGCGGGCATCGAGCGCGGATCCAACAGCAGCATCATCACGCTGGCATGAGCAAAGGCTTTTTCGTGGTCCTCGAAGGCCCCGAAGGCGCCGGGAAGAGCACCCTCGCGGTGGCGCTCGCGTCTCGCCTTGGCGCTCTTGGGCACAAGCCGGTGATGGTTCGGGAACCCGGTGGTACCGACGCTGCGGAGGCGCTCCGGAAGGAGCTGCTGCACGCCGACCGGCAGTGGACACCAGAGAAGGAGCTCCTGTACATCGTCACGGCGCGGGCCGACCTGGTGGGCCGGGTGATCCGCCCGGCGCTCGCCGCCGGGAAGATCGTCCTGAGCGACCGGTACGATCTCTCCACGATGGCGTACCAGGCCTCGGGCCGGGGGCTGCCGCTCCCGATGGTTTCCTGGGTCAACGACGCAGCGACCGGCGGGCTCCGGCCCGACCTCACCCTGATTCTCGACGTCGCGCCGGAAACCGGCTCGGCGCGGCAGGTAGCGGCCGGGAAATCGCAGGACCGCCTCGACCGGGAGCCGCTCGACTTCCACCAGCGGGTCGCCGCCCGGTATCGCGCGGAGACCGGCCCCGGCGTGGTGCACCTCGACGCCACACTCCCGAGTCACGAGCTCGCCGACCGCGCCTGGTCCGTACTGCTCGCCGCGCGTCCCGCGCTCGCGCCGGCGGGGGTCAGGTAGACGCGATCATGCGAGCGCGCTGGTTCCTCATCATCGGCATCTCGATCGGCGCCCTCGTCGCCGTCGCGCGCCTTCTTATGGCGCCACGGACGACCGCCGCCCCGGCGGCCGACCCGCCCGTCGTCGCCGGGACCCGGCTCTTCGAGGGGGTCTTCTCGCACGTGCAGTCCTTTGCCGTCGACTCGCTCGACGCGCAGGAGCTCTATCGCCTGGCCGCGGCCGGGGTGATCGAGGAGCTCGATGACCCGTACGCTGTGCTCCTGCTCCCCGGTCAGCAGACTGCGTCTCCCGATTCGGCCAGTCCGCAGGGACTCTATCTCGACCGGCGGGACGGCGCCGCTGTCGTGGTGGCGACCGTCCCCGGCTCTGCCGCTGACTCGGCCGGGGTGCAGGACGGCGACGTGCTCCTCGCCGTGGATTCCATTCCGATCGATGCGGCGCACCTCGAGCGCGGGATGCATCTGCTCGACGGGGAGCCCGGGACCCGGGCCACTTTGCGGGTCCGGCGTCGGGGCACCCGAGGGATCATCTCGCTCGATGTGATTCGCGGCCCGGCTCGGGACGTCCCCGCCATCGTCACCTCGTTGCTTCCCGGCCAGGTGGGAGTGGTGCAGCTCAGGAAATTCTCTGCGGCCGCCGCCGACAGCATTCGCACCGCCGTCGAAGCGCTTCGCCGGCAGGGCGCGCGATTCCTCGTGCTCGATCTTCGCGGCGCCGTGGGCGGCGCACTTGAAGAGGGTGCCGCGCTGGCGGATCTCTTTCTCGGGCCGCAGAGCACGCTGGCGGTGAGCCGGGGGAGGCCGGGAGCACCGTCGGTCACACTCACCGACTCGAGCGCCTCACCGTTCGACTCGATCCCGATGGCAGTTCTCGTGGACGGCGGGACCGCCGGTGCCGGCGAAGTCGCGGCGGGCGCGCTCCAGGATCACGATCGCGCCGCCGTGCTCGGAGCCACAACGTTCGGGCGGGGCGTCACCCAGAGCACCTTCCCACTAGGCGAGGGCGCGTCGCTTCGGCTCACCACCGCGGTCTGGATAACGCCGAGCGGACGCCAGATTCAGCGTCCTCCGCGCGCCGGGGCCGATTCGACGCCTCGACCCAAGCTGAAGAGCGACGGGGGCCGGCCCTTGCAGGGCGGAGGTGGCATCGTTCCCGATCGTGCCGTTACCGACACCGGGCCCACCGACCAGGCGCTTGCCGCCGCGCGCCGGCTTCTGGTGCGCGCTGGCAGCGCCCGCGCGGTGGTTGGTCTGGTAGCCGACCCCTGAGCGGGGAGCGGTGAGTGATATGGGTAAGCGGTAAGCGGTGAGCGGGAAACGCCCTACCGCTCACGGCTCACCGCTCACAAAACGCTTCTCAAAGAGGTGCGAACATGCGACTCCTCCCACTGCTCGTTGTCGTCGCGATCGCCGCGTCCCCCCTGGCTGCCCAGAAGAGCCGCACAGTCATTGTGGTCCCCGGGCAGATGACCCAGGTGATTACCGACACGACCGGCACGGCCTACGACGTGCCGTTTCCCTCGGCCAAGACGTATGCGGCCGTGCTCGCCGCGTTCAATGAGCTCAAGATTCCTGCCGAGGTGCGCGACTCCACCGGAGGCAGGGTGGAGACAAACGTCTTTCACCGCCGCGGCGATCTCGGCGGCAAGCAGATCTCGACCTACCTCGGGTGCGGCGACGGAATCACCGGGCCTTATGCCGACAGCTACCGGGTCTACATGATCGTGACGACGACGATCGAGCCGAAGGGCGCGGACCGCTCCACGATCCGGACCGTGCTGCTGGGCGGCGCGGTGAACGTGACGGAGGGGGCACGACAGCCGATGGCGTGCGAGAGCACCGGACGGTGGGAGATCCGGCTGCACAAACTCGTCCTCGTCAGGGCGGCGGGACTCTAGGAGTTATTGATCGACGACCCGCACCCCGCGGGGCACCTTGAACTCGAAGAGCTCCCGGGGGATCGTGGCGTTCGGCCGGAGGCGGGAGAGGGTCAGGATGCGGTGAACTCCCGGCGCCTCGTCGAGCTCGATCCGCCGGGGCAGCGCATCCTCGGCATCGAGCCAGAGCACCGCGCGGGAAAAATTGGCGTTCGCGGAGCGGGGGACGATCGCCACCACCTCCACTTTCCGTCCATTCACCTGGTCGGTCCGAAGCCACGTCGTCGCGTAGCGGTCGGCGGGGCGGTCGAGCAGCCGGGCCAGCAGATTCACCCCGTACACCGGATCGCTTTCCACCGACATCCTGATCACCTGGCCCGGCGACGTGCTCGGCGTGTAGATCCAGGTATGGCGGCCATCGATGACGATCGCTTCCTCCGGAGGATCGCTGAATCGCATCGCGAAGGCGTTCTGTCCCGACTGGTAGAGCCGGCCCGTTGTGGTCAGCGTGTCCCCCAGGCTTCCGTCCTCGATGACCTGCACGAATTCCGCCTGCAACGACGCGAGACCCCGATAGACGCTGCTGGCGCGGCGGACGAGGGCGACGGGGTCCTGGGGAAGCAAGGTGGAAGGGCGCAACGAAGCAACGGCGCAAAGTAAGAAAAACACCTTGCGCCTTTGCGCCTTTGCGCCTTTGCGCCTCATGGAATCCGCCGGCCGATCACCGACGCAATTCCACGCAGCTCCTCCATCAACAGCGCGAACTGCTCGGGATAGAGACTTTGCGCGCCATCGGAGAGCGCCTCGCTCGGGTCCACGTGCACCTCGATCAGCAGGCCATCGGCGCCGGCGGCGACCGCCGCGCGCGCCATCGCGGGCACCAGCGCCCGCTTGCCGGTGCCATGGCTCGGGTCCGCCATGATCGGGAGATGGGAGAGCGATTTCACCGACGGGATCGCACTCAAATCGAGAAGATTCCTGGTGGAGGGATCAGCGCCTCGGATGCCGCGCTCGCAGAGAATGACGTCCGAATTTCCCTCGGAGAGCACATACTCGGCGGACAGGAGCAAATCGGTCACACTGGCGGACATGCCCCGCTTGAGCAGCACGGGTTTTCCGGCGCGCCCGGCCCGCTTGAGCAGAGCGTAGTTCTGCATGTTGCGGGCGCCGATCTGCACGATGTCGGCGACGTCCGCGACCTGATTCAAGCCCTCTTCGTCCATCGCCTCGGTGACGATCAGGAGGCCGGTTTCCCGGCGGACCGCCGCCAGAAGACCGAGTGCCGCGGTGCCGAGTCCCTGGAACGCATAGGGAGAGGTTCGCGGCTTGAAGGCGCCGGCCCGGAGCCCACCCGCTCCCGCCGCGAGCACTGCCCGCGCCGTCCCGAAGATCTGGGCTTCGTTTTCCACCGAGCAGGGGCCGGCGACGATGAGCAGGTCTCGTCCGCCGATCGTGCGGCCTCCGGGGAGGGACACCACCGTCGGCTCGGCGCGCCACTCGAGGGAGACCATCCGGTAGGGCCGGGTGATCTGGATGACTTCGTCCACACCCGGCAGAGCGGTGAAGCGGGCGGCGTCCACCCGCCCGTCGTTTCCGATCACCCCGACGGCGTCACGCTGAGTTCCCTCGATGACGCGAGCGGTAAGCCCAAGTGACTCGATCAGCGTGACCACCCGGTCGAGGTCGCTCTGCGAGGCGTCGGGGCGCAAAATAACCAGCATGCGAAGAGCGAGGAGCGAAGCGCGAAGAGGGGGCCCCTCCTCGCTACTCGCTACTCGCGACTCCCTGTCTCTCGCTCAAACGAACCCCGACGATGGTGGAGACGCCCGGCTCCTGCATCGTGACCCCGTACACGGCATCGGCCGACTGCATCGTGCGCGGGTTATGGGTGATCACCAGGAACTGGGTGTCTTTTTTGAACTCGTCGAGCAGCATGGTGAACCGGCCCACGTTGGCGTCGTCGAGGGGGGCGTCCACCTCGTCCATGAGGCAGAAGGGGCTCGGCTTCGTGAGATAGATGCTGAAGAGGAGCGACACGGCGACCAGAGTCCGCTCGCCGGAGGAGAGCAGGTGGATTCGCTGGGTGCGCTTGCCTCGGGGCGCCGCGTGAATGTCGATCTCGCTCTCGAGCGGATCTTCCGGATTGGCAAGGCGGAGCTCGCACTCGCCGCCGCCGAACAGCGTCTGGAAGACGTGACGGAAGTGCTCCTGGACCGCGACGAAGGTTTCCTGGAACAGGAGCCGGGCGGTGCCGTCGATCTCCTTGATGGCCTGGAGCAGCGATTGCCGGGCGGCCACGAGATCGTCGCGCTGGGAGGACAGGAACTCGAGCCGCCTGGTTTCCTCGGCGTGCTCTTCGACGGCGAGGGCATTCACCGGTCCGATGGCATCGAGCGACTCGGTGATCCGGAGGGCTTCGGTCTCCAGCGTGTCCCGGTCGAGATCGAGCGGGGACGCCGAGGCCAGCAGCTGCTCGAACGGCTGCTTCCACTCGGTCTCCACCCGCTCAACAATGCTGCGGCGCAGTCCGCCCGCCTCGGTCAGCTCCACCTCGAGCCGATGGTCCTCCTCGCTCGAGCGTTCCACGTCTTCCCGCAGCGCCTGAACGGAGCGCTCCGCGTCGGCGAGCACCGCCGCCGCTCCGGCGAGCGTCGCCTCGGATTCCGCCGAGGCGCGCTCGAGTCCTTCGAGCCCGTCGGCCCGCTCGCGGCGCTGCTCCTGCCAGGCCTCCTGCTGGGCCGCCAGGGCGACGCTCTCTTCGTCGAGCTGGGCGATCTCGCCAAGCAACGAGTGCGCGGCGGCCTCCGCGGTGGCGATCGTCTGGTTGGCGCGATCGAGCCGCTCCTGCGTCGCGCGGAGCCGGGCGCCGACGTGCGCCTCCTGCACCTGCCAGTGCACCCGGTTTTCGCGCGCCGCTTCCTGTTCGGTCTCGACCGCGGTCACCCGGGTCCGCTGCCCCGCCAGGGCGCTCTCCTGCTCCAGCCGCGCACGGGCGCCCTCCCCGCGCAGGCGCTCCACCTCGCCGTGCCGCCGATCCGCGGCGCTGAGACGCTCCCGCACGCGAGCGAGCCCGGTGTCGGCCTCGGCCAGCTCGCGGGTGAGGTTGTGGACCACGCGGGCGGTGTCCTCGCGCCGCGCGGCGGCCATGCGTCCCGCTTCCCGGAGATGCTCGGTGTTGGTGGACGACGCGGCGGCGCCTCGCTCCAGCTCCAGCAGGCGCGCCTCGGTCCCAGCCAGCGCCGCACGGACCGCTGTGAGCGCGGCTTCCTGCTGGTCGATATCTCCGCCGAGCCCGCCGATCTCGGCGCGACGCCGGAGCGGTCCGCTTCCACCCGAGGAGCCGGCGAGGAGAATGGCGCCGCTGGCCAGCCGAAGCGCGTGGCCGCGGCCATCGAGCGCCTCCGATCCTCCGAGCAGCGCATCCACCCAGCGCGCGGCGGGTCCCTCGGCGCGAAGATGCGCCTGCAGGGGACTCAAGCCGTCGGCGGGCGTGCGGGGGCCGGTGTCCGCAGGGAGCAGGACCAGCGCCCCGGGCTGGGCGTCGGCGTGCCAGTACCGGATCGCCTCGACCGCGTCCTGGTCGCGCACCAGGATCGCGTGCATCCACTCCCCGAGCAGCCGCTCCGCCAGCTCGGCGGCATCACGGTCGGCGTTGATGTAATCGCTCAGCGGCCCGAGCACTCCGCCGTTGAATCGCTCGCGCGCCGCAAGCAACGTTGCGGCGCCAGGCGCGAGCCCGACCCGGTCGCGCTCCAGCTCCTCGAGTGCGGCGCGGCGGGTGGTGAGCTGCGCCAGCGACTCTTCAACCAGCCGCCGGCGATTCCGCTCGGTGGTTTCCTGCTCCCGTGCCTCGGCAACCGCGTGGCGGCTCCGCTCCATCTCCGCGGCGGCGGCGAGGGCCTCGCTCGCGCCGCGGTCGGCGGCCTCGGCGGCCGCGCGCGCATCCGCTTCGGCGCGCGCGAGGTCCTCTTTCTGCCGGGCGGCGTGGGTCTCCGCCTGGGTCGCGCGCTCCCGGAGACCAGCGATTTCCTGCTCCAGCGCGGTGCGCTCTCCCTCCAGCGACCGGAGCTCCTGCGCCCGCGCCGCGACCGCTTCCTCCGCGTCCCGCAGCGCGACCCGTTCCGCGGTGAGGCGGCTCCGCACGTCCGCCTCGGCCGCGGCGCGCTCCTCGAGCCGGGCGCGGATGCCGGTGTGCTCCTCTTCCGCCGCTTCGAGCTCGGCCTGGGCGGACGTGCGCTCACCGGCAGCCGCTTCGGTGCGCCGGGCCGCCTGGGCCCGCTCCTCTTCGTCACGGCGGCGCCGCTGCTGCGCGTGGGCCAGCCGCTCGCCCGCCACGGCCAGGTCGCCGTCGAGCCGGGAGAGCGCCACCTGAACCATCGCGAGCTGGCGGGCGATCTCGGCGCGATGATCCTCGGCGCGGAGGCGGGCGCGCGCCGCTCCTTCCTGGGTGGCCGATGCGGCGGCGAGCGCTTCCCGAAGCTGGGGAAGTCGCTCCGAGAGCGTCCGGTGGCGCTCCTGCACCCCGAGGGCGCGCTCGGCCAGCTCGTCGAGCTGCCGCCGGGCGAGGGTCAGCGTCACGGCGAATTTCTCTTCCATGAGCTTGGCGTGCCGCTCGGCCTTTCCCTTTTGCCGGGCCAGCGAGCGGATCTGCGACTGCACTTCGGCGAGGAGATCCTCGAGCCGCTGCAGATCGGTCGCGGTTTCCTCGAGCCGGCGCTCGGTGCTGTGCTTCCGGTCGCGGTAAAGCCCGATGCCTGCCGCCTCTTCGAACAGCGATCGGCGCTCTTCGGCCCGGTCGGACAGGAGGAGGTCGATCATCTTCGCTTCAATGACGACGCCCGCGTCGCTCCCCAGCCCGGTGCCGCGCAGGAGGTCCTGGATGTCGCGCAGCCGAGCGGGGCTGTTGTTGAGCAGATACTCGCTCTGCCCGGAGCGGGAGAGCCGCCGGGTGATCACGACTTCCTGGTAGGCGATCGGGAGATCGCCCTCGGTGTTGTCGAGGAAGAGAGAGACTTCGGTGAGGTTGACCGGGCGGCGGGTCGCGGCGCCCTGGAAGATCACATCTTCCATCTTGCCACCGCGCAGCAGCCGCGCCGACTGCTCGCCGAGGACCCAGCGCACCGCGTCAGACACATTCGACTTGCCGCAGCCGTTAGGCCCGACGATGGCGGTGACGCCATCCTCGAACTCGAGGATGACGGTGTCCGCAAACGACTTGAAGCCGGAGAGCTCCAGCTTGGTGAGCCTCATGCGTCAGGCCAGGGACGGGAGGTGGGCACGGGGCCGGCGCGAAGCGCCGACGGCACGAAGTACAAAATAAGCGGTTCGGGTCCTCCGGTCAGGGGCGGCTTGGCGGCCGGCGGATGACGAAGTAGGAACGGTCCAGCTTCTTGCCGCTCTCCTCGGCCTGATCGCGGCTTGAATACGGTCCGATGACCACGCGATAGCCCTCTTCCGCCTGCTCCGGCTTGAGGACCGAGGCGGGAAACCCGTGGGCCTTGAGGGTGTCGGCGAGCTGGGCAGCCCAGCTCGGGTTTTGGGAGAGACTCACCTGCAGGTAGATCTCCGTCGAGTCGGTCACCGGGGCGATGATCGAATCGGGTACCAGTGCCTTGTCCTGGGCGACTGTCGCCGACTCGGCAGCGGCCACCGCGGCGGGAAGCCGCTCCCTCGATACCCATGCTGCCGTCGCCCATAGATCGGATCCGGCGCCCTCCAGAACTCCCCGCGGCGCCGGAGGGGCCTGGCGCAAATCGTACGTCGCCACGTCGTCCCCGAGCCGCACCACGAGCGTGGACGCGCCCGCCACGAGCGGCAGATCTGCCGCCCAACCCCCCGGCGCCGACGCGGCCAGCCGGTGGGTGGCCAGATCGACGATCCAGACGGAGTCGGCGTCGGCGGCGCGGGCCAGCATCCAGCGTCCCGAAGCGTCGAGCCGGATTGCCCTCGGACTGCCGGGGAGCTTGATCCGCGCGAGCTCCGAGAGGGAAAAACGGTCGTAGACCACCACCTCGTGGTCGTCCTCGACGACGTAGAGGCGGTGGCCGCTGGGACTGAAGGCAGCCTCACGAGCGTTCCGGCGCGTCCGGATCGATGTCACGTTGCGGCGGCCGCCCGTTTCGTAGAGGAGCACCGCGGTGTCGGCCGCCACGGCGACCAGATCCCCCCAGTAGGTGGCGGAGACACCGCCCGCCGGGACGTCGACCGCGTGGAGACTTTGCTCGGCATTGGCGGTGATCAGCTGCGGCGTCTTGCCCCCGGTAACCGCCACGAGCTGGTCGTTTTGGGAGCCGAAGAATGCCCGCGGCGGCGCAGGGAGCGGGTCCTGGAACGACACCGGGTTCCGGCGAACGAAATGCACCACGCGGTGCTCGTCATCCGCGAGGTAGAGCGATCCGTCCGGCCCCATCGCGGCAAAGGTGACGCCCTTCAGCTGCTCGCGCACCCCGCGAGACTCGAGGTCCACGGCGATGAGATTGTTCTTCAAATCCACCGCCCAGGCGAGCCGCTCATCGAGGTTCACGCCGAGGACCTTGCGTACCGGCGGCACCGGCTTCGAAGTGGTCCAGGTCGGCCGGTCCAGACTGTCGGGGTCATACGCCTCAACGGGTCCGCCCTGGCTGGGAAACCGGAGCAGCGAGACCTGGCCGCCGACGGCGGGGAGATCGGGTGGTGGCACCTGGGGATCGGTTCGGCATCCCGGCGCGGCTAGCAGGACCGCCGCCCAGAGGATCCGGGCGGCGGTTGGGGGGAGCGCTCGAAACGGTCGAGCGCTCAGAATGTGGGTCCCAGGCTGATGGTCCAGAATCCCTTGACCCCGGGGCGCTGCTGCGGGAACGAATAATCCGCGCGAAGAATCAGGAAGTTCAGGATGTTCGCGCGAAGGCTGGCTCCGAGTGAGGTGAGCGGCGTCCGCACCAGCGCGGGCGTATCCCCGGCCTCACGCTTCAGCTTGACGTCGATCCCTTTCTCCCAGGCCACACCGGCATCGAAGAAGAGCGCCCCCTCGATGAGCGGGAAGCCGGCCGGCAGGAACCTCAGGATGCTCCAGATCGGCACCCGCAGCTCGGCGGTGGCCACCATCAGCCTGGTGCCCACCAGCTCGTCGAGCCGGCTGCACCCGGTGACGGTGTTCTCGTCGGCGACGTTCGCGCACTCGTTCTTGGCGAACGAGCCCGAGGTGTACCCGCGAATGTATTCGGGCCGCCCGGCGAAGAAGCGGAACTGGCCCTCGTCGCGCCCGTGCCGGCCGAAATAGTTCAGGCGCGTCGCGAGGGTGAGGAAGTTGCTGATCTGGTCGTAGCGCCGATAATCGAAGTTGAGCGAGGTGAAGCGCCACTGTCCGAGGGTCTGGGACACTTCCAGCCGCGAGCGCCGCCCCAACATCGGACCGACCGGACCGTAGAGTGAGTTGTCGAAGACGAGCGCGGCGGTCGGCTGCACAAACGTCACGTTGGGGCCCGAAACCGTTTCGACGAACGGACTCTGGGTCGCCCCGCCGGAGATGGGGTCGAAAGGCTGGGTATACAGCTTCGCGTCATCCTCGACGTTGACGACGCCGGCGCCGAGCTCCAGCCGGCGGAACCGGCTGAACGGGTAGGCGCCGAGGATCTGGGCGTTGCGCAGGACCAGCCGGCGAATCTGCTCGACGTAGGAGACCTCGTTGGGGCCGGGGCCGTCCTGGTAGAACGCGCCTTCGTAGAAGAAGTACGGCTCCTGCGAGAGCCCGACCGCCCAGTTGAGCCGCCGGCTCAGGTTGACGTACTGCGCGGCGAAATACGTCTCGTTGATCCTGCCATTGAGCGACGCGGCAAAGCCGAGCTGGTGATTTCCCAGCATGTCGCCCAGCACGATGGCGGTCGAGCCGGTCAGCCCCTGGCCGAAGGTGTCGCGCGTGTATCCGATCGTCGGCCGGGTGACGTACTCCGGCTCCAGCGTCGCGCGGTACGGCTTGAAGGTGAACTCGCTGGTATCGGGCGGGGTGAACGGCAACGAATCGAGGATCCGCGCCACCGAGACCGGCTCGTACGCCGGGCGCGTGCTGTCCGCGAGGACGGGCAGGGAATCCGCCCGGCGGAACCCGCGCGGCGTGCGGTAGACCGTGCCGCCGCCAAGGATCTGCGGGCCGGACGGCGGGGCGATACGCGCAACCGCCGGCCGGGCCGCCTCCCCCGACGGCGCAATCGCCGCCAACGGGCGCTGCGCGATGGTCCGCTGGGTCCAGGGCTGCTTCTTCAAGGTGCGCGGCGCGTTGAGCGAGTACACGTCGTAGCGGCCCTGCTCGAAATATACGAAAGCCAGGCGGTCGGCCTGCCGGGCCCACGACAGCACCGGCGAGAGCGCGGTGATCCCCTGCACGCCGGTGTAGAAGTCGGTGAGCTGATAGGTCTGCCCGTCGGCCAGCTCGTGCAGGAAGATGTTGGCGACGCCGTTCCGGTCGGAGACGAAGGCGATGGATGCGCCGTCGGGGGACCACTGCGGGCTCACGTTCCGACCCACGTCCATCCCCGCCGGGTAGGTGATGGTCCCGTTCTCGAGATGGTAGAGCGCGATGCGGAAATCGGTCCACCGGAGCGCCTTGAGGTCGGTGCCCGGTCCGCGGTCGGTCACGAAGGCGATCGTCTTTCCGTCGGGCGACCAGACCGGATGGAGATCGGCTTCCTTGTCATTGGTCAGCCGGCGCAGATCGGTGCCGTCGACGTTGACCGTGTACAGATCGGAGAGGCCGCCATCGAGGCCGCTGAAGACGAGGCGGGTGCCGTCGGGGCTCCAGGTCGGGTTCGTCACGCCGGCGATCGGTAGCCGGATGTCCTGGAGCTGCTTGTTGCGCGTCCCGTCGACGATGACGATGTCGTCCTTGCCGCTTCGCTGCGCCGCGATGGCCAGCCGTTGCCCGTCGGGCGCCCAGCTCGCCGAGGAGGTGATGAACCGGAAGGTCTCGTAATTGCCGCTGGCGGACGATTTCAGCAGGCGGCGGAACGGCTTGCCGGTGTTGCCGTCGGCCAGCCAGAGATCCACGAAGTAGAAGTCCTTCTCGCTGAGGTAGGCGATCCTGCTTCCATCGGGTGACAACGCCGGCGCGAGGTGCCACCCGCCGCCGGAGCGCTTCCGGGTGAGCAGCTCGCTCGCCACCGCGCGGCCCTTGGTGCGGTTCCCGATCTCCGGCAGGTACTGTTTCTGCACGGCGTCTTGCCACTGCGCCACGAGCTGCGGAAAGGAGAGGCCGAGCACCCGCTGCAGCGCCGGCTCGATCCCGCCGCCGGAGCCGAGCTTGGTGATCTGGGCGATGGCCTCGTCGCCCCAGCGCTGGCCGATGTAGGCAATGAGCGCCTGGCCGAAGCGGTACGGGAAGACGCGGTAGAAATCCTCGGCGGTCGGAAGCTTGCCCTCGAGCGCCGCATCGCGGAGCCACATGGCGGTGTTCGGATCCTCCGGGCCGAGCGAGTAGTACTCCGCCATGCCTTCGCCGTACCAGAGCGGCGCGTTGGCCGCGATGATCCCCTGCACGCCGCCGGCCCGCCCGCGCGACCAGATGTCGAACTGGAACTGGTGCACCATCTCGTGCTGGAGAACGTGCTGGTTTTCCTCGTACGAGCCGGTCAGCGGGAAGATGTTGCGATGCCGGAGAAAGTCGGTGAAACCGCCGGTGCTCTCGTCGATTTCTCCGCCCGACGTATTGGTCTGCTGGAATTCGGAGTGCGACGCGTACGGAATGATCGGCTTCCGCTCGTTGAACTGGTGATTGAGCGCCTTGGAGAGCTTCGCGTACGACCGTTCCGCCATGCGCGCGATATCCAGCGCCGCGGCGCGTTCGGCCTCGTAGTAATAGACGTCGAAGTGCTCGGTCTGGATGATCTTGAAGTCGAAGCGGCCGTACTGGACCTTGTTACGCCCGAAATACTGGGCGGAGAGGACCGGTGGGATCGCGGTGAGTAGCAGGGCCGCCGCAGCGATTCGACGTATCATGGAGACTTCCTTTCGGCCGCCGGCAGCAGCCTCGGAGCGTCGTTCCAGAGCCGCTCCAGCTGGTAAAAGGCCCGCGCCTCGGGGTGAAACAGGTGGACGACGATGTCCACGAAATCGAGCAATACCCATCGGCCCTGCCTCAGTCCCTCGACGTGGTGGGCCTTGAACCCCGCCTCGGTCAGCCGGTCCTGCACCGACTGCGCGATGCCCCGGACGTGAGCATCGGAGGTCCCGGATGCGATGACGAACCAGTCGGTGGCGTCATTCAGTCCGCGAAGATCCAGCGCCACCATGTCCCGCGCCTTGAGATCGTCTGCGGCCTGCAGCGCGAGATCGACCAGCGCTTCCGAGGCCCCCCGCTTCCTGCTCCCCGCGACCCGGCGCGTCACCCTGTCTGGACCCCGCCGGTCGGCGCGGTCGGCGTGCCGTCCTCCACCTGCCAGCAGAGCGCCCATGCGCCGTGCCCCACATGGGTTCCGAGCACGCCGGTCGCCAGCGAGACGAAACAGTCCCTCGGCCGGTAGGCCGCCACCAGCGCCGTCCGAACCCGTTCCGCGACCTCGGGCGCCTCGGCGTGCACCACGCCGAACCGGACCACTTTGGGTCTCGGGGTCAATGCCTTATCGACCAGCGCCAGCATCCGGTTGATGACTGCTTCCCGTCCTCGCACCCGGTCGACCGGGACGATGCGTCCCGTCTGATCGAGACTCAGAATTGGCTTCACATCCAGCATTCCCGCCAGCCAGGCCTTTCCGCGCGACACCCGGCCCGATCGAATCAGATTGTCGTACGTCTCCACCGTCAGCAGCACACCCGACTGGCCGCGCACCCGGTCGAGCTCGGCCGCAATCTGGGGAGCGCGCCATCCCGACTCCGCGAGCTCGGCCGCCCGGAGCGCCAGAAGTCCCAGGCAGAGCGACGCGGCCCTGCTGTCCACCAGCGTCACCCGCTCGAGCCCAGCGGCCTTCACCGCCGCCTGCGCTGACTGGTAGGTCCCCGACAGGGAGGCGCCGAGCAGGACCGCAACTACCTCATCTGCCTCCTCCAGCGCCGACCGGAACACCCTGACGAAATCGCCCGGAGTCGGCTGGGAGGTCGTGGGAAGCTCTTTGGCGGTCCGCAGCCGGCGATAAAACTCTTCGGGCCGAATCCCCACCCGGTCCTGGAACACGACGTCCCCAAAAAGGATCTGGAGCGGCACAAGTGCTATGTGGTGGCGATCCAGCACCGAATCGGGAAGATCGGCCGAGGTATCGGTGACGACGGCTACGGGGCGGCGCTCGGGGTGGGAGAGCGCCCTGTGTTGCGCCCGCATGTCGTCGGCCTTGGTAGACGTCAGAGTACCCCATCGGCCGGCATAGGTAAAGACGGCTTCCGGGGTGTCGGTATGCACATGGACCTTCAGGATATCGGTGACCACCGCCACGACGACCGATCCGCCGAACTGGTGCATGGCGGCCCGGACTTCGTTCGCGGGCGGGAGCTGCTCCCCCCGGGCGATGAATTCGGTGCAAAACTGGTAATCGCGCTCCGCAGCGACCCACACTTCGGCGGCGGGGAAGGTGTACGAGGTTGTCTCTGCGGGGGGGGCGGCGAGGATCGGGTCGCCCTGGATGAACCGGACCACTCCCTCGATCATGCGCATGAAGCCCTTCCCGCCGGCGTCCACGACCCCCGCTTCCTTGAGGACCGGCAGGAGCTCCGGGGTGTGGGCCAGCGCCACCTCCCCCTCGGCCAGCATCCGCTGCATGAATTCGGAAATATCGGGGGAGTCGGCGGCGGCGCGCTCCGCGGCGGCTGCGGCTTCCCGGGCCACCGTCAGTATGGTGCCCTCTCGGGGCTCGTCGAGCGAGGTGTCCAGCGTGTCGGACCCGCGGCGCATGGCGGCCGCGATCTCCGGCGCGGTGGCGGTCTTGCGGTCGCCGATGGATTCGGAGAACCCGAGGAGGAAGTGCGCCAGCATCATCCCCGAGTTGCCCCGCGCCCCGAGGACCGCTCCCCGGGCTACGGTGCGGGCGGTTTCCGCAAGCGTCGCGTCGCCGAGCGCCCGGCAGGCGTCGGCGACGGCGCGGAGGGTCAGGGTGAAATTGGTTCCGGTATCCCCGTCGGGGACCGGGAAGACGTTCAGGCGATTGATTTCGTCGCGTCCGGCCGCGACCCAGTCGGCCGCGGCATAGACCGACCTGGCCAGGCGGGGGCCATCGATGTAGGCGATGCCGATCGGCATTCCGGCGCTACGCCGGGACGACCATCACCCGAACCGCCGCGTGAACCTCCGAGTGGAGCCGGACAGGAACGGTGTGCTCGCCAAGCAGCTTGATCGGGTGGTCGAGCTCGATCTTCCGCTTGTCGATCTCATGGCCGGCCTTGGCCAGCTCGTCGGCAATGTCCTGCGCCGTGATCGAGCCGAAGAGACGGTCGCCCTCTCCTGCCTTGGCGTGAATGGTGATGGCGACGTCGGCCAGTTTCGCCGCCTCCGCGACGGCCGTACTTTTGCCTGTCGCTGCCTTGGCCTCGCGGGCCTTCGACTCGGCGGCCAGGCGCTTCTTGTTGCCCTCGGTGGCCTCGTAGGCCAAGCCGTGCGGAAGGAGGAAATTCCGGGCATACCCGGGCTTGACTCGGACCATCGCGCCGGCCTTACCAAGGGTCTTTACGTCCTCCCGCAGAATCACTTCCATCATTGCGACACTCCTCCGGGTACGGGGGGCACCAGGCGCCCCCGGATGTTCAACCACGTGTCGGCGAGTCCGAGCGCAAGGCAGGCGCCCAGGGCAACCGGGATCAACAGCAAGGCGAGTCCGACCGCCAGCAGCTTGAGCGGCATCGGGGCCGGCGCCAGGACCGCGGAAAGAATCGCGAGCCCGCGCAGCACATACAAACCGACCCAGACAACCAGGAGATTGGCGGCGATGGCCGGGCCCGGCTCCGGCAGAGGGACCAGTATCAGGCCAAGGGTAAAGATAGCACCCCAGACGAGGTGGTCATTGAAGCGGAAATCACGGAATCGGCCGGGTGGAAGGCCCAGCGGAGTGGCCGAAAGGCGGTGATGCCAACTCCAGGCGAGCATGACGCCCGCGAGTGCCTCGAGGGCCAGCAGCCCCGGCATCATCCGGCCGATGCCTGGCGCGGCCTCGAGGAGGGGGCGGATGAATTCCTCCAGCTCCTGCCGCGCCTTCGGGTCGGTGCCGCCCACGTCGCCCAGCGCGCGGTAGCTGGCCCGGAGCATTTCGGTGAATGCCGACTCCACGTCGGCGTATCCAAGTCCCTGGACGGCCACCCAGATCCCGAGCGCGGCAGCGGCGAGGACCACCGCGGCGAGGGCTCTCGGGAAGACAGGACCTCGGGTACTGCGGGAGATGAGGGCGAACGCCGCGGCGAGCGCGATTCCGCTGACCCGGATCATCATGTGGCCGAGCGGGGCGGCCCCCGCGAGGGTGGCTGAGACCCCGGCGGCGGCGACGGCGAGCCAGAAGAACTCCCGGGTGGTGCGCGGCCGCGCGAGGAGGGTGAGGAGCGCGAAAGGGCCCAGCAGATAGAGCTGCGGCGCCAGCAGGAGAAATCCTGCCAGCACCGCCGCTGCGCCGAGGCTCGCGCGGCGCCCCGAAGGGGGCACCGCCGGAGCCGTCATCAGCCCTTGTAACCCTTGATGTAGGGCAGCAGCGCGAGATACCGGGCCCGCTTGATGGCGACCTGCAGCTGCCGCTGGTGCCGCGCCGACACGCCGGAGAGCCGGCGGGGGAGAATCTTGCCCCGCTCGCTGATGAACCGGGACAGGAGCTTCTCGTCCTTGTAATCGATTATCCGGATCCGGAGCTCGGCGATCGGATCGCCCTTCTTCTGGCGGCTCACTCTTCCTCCTCGTATTCGGAACGCGCCGGCGCGGCCTGGGCCGGGGTAGCCGGCGCGTCGTTCAGGACGATGAGATGACGGAGGACGCCGTCATCGAGCTTCACGGCGCGCTCGAACTCCGGGAGCGCCACCGCCTCCGCCACGAAGGTGGCGACGACGTAATACCCGGTGTCGCGTTTCCGGATGTCGTAGGAGAGCGTGCGCTTGCCCCAGTGGTTGAACTGGGCCGGCTCGGCGCCGGGGACTTCCACCATTTTCTGGAAGTGGGCGAGCTTCTGATTGATGGTCTCTTCGTCCAGGGCAGGATCGAAGATGTAGACCACCTCGTACGGACGGGCCATGACACCTTCCTTTGGTCTAGGCGCCCGGCACCTGGTGTGGGTGACCGGGAGGAGGATTGGGAACCCGGAAATCTAGCCCGGGGGCGGGGCCTGATGCCAGTGAGAGGTGAGCAGTAGGCGGTGAGCGGGAGGGGCTTTTCCCGCTTACCGCTCGCCGCTCACCGCTTACTTTTGAGGACATGCTCCTCGCCTCCATCCAGACCGGTCATCCCCGCACCTACGATGGACCCCGGCCCTGGACCAGCGCCATCAAGAAGGAGCCTGTCGAGGGCCAGGTCTGGGCGGGGCGGGAAGGGCTTTCCGGCGACCATCAGTACAACCGCCGGGACCACGGCGGACCCGAACGGGCCCTGCTGATGTACTCGGCCGAACACTATCCCCGCTGGCGTGCCGAGTGGGATCGGACGGATGTGGGTCCGGGCGCCTTCGGGGAGAATCTCACGGTGGCCGGGTTGACCGAGGACAGCGTTTGCGTCGGGGACATCTTCCGAATCGGAGAGGTCCGGGTGGAAGTCTCGTCCCCCCGAATCCCCTGTAACACGCTGGCGCGGCGCCACGGGCTTCCCGAGCTGGTGAAGACAATCGTGCAGAACCACCGGTCCGGCTGGTACCTCCGGGTCCTGCAGGAAGGATGGCTCGAGTCCGGCATGGAGGTCGTGCTCGCCGACCGGCCCTATCCGCAGTGGACGGTGCGGCGCACGGCGGAGGTCAAGCGGATGCGGGCGGATCGGGTCGAGGAAGCCCGACTACTCGCGGCGTGCTCGGCGCTGCAGTCGGAATGGAGGGAGATATTACGGAGGCAGGCCTGAAGAGGCAGGAGTGTGGAGGCAGGAGGCGGGAGGCAGCAGGGGAATTACTCCTGCCTCCTGCCTGTTGTCTAGCCGAGCGGGCCGACCCGACCGCGCCCGTCCTCGTCGTGCCCGCGCGACCGCTCGCGACCGCTCGCGACCATCGAGGCCCGTCGCCGCTGGGCCGAGCTGTTGCGGCAGATCTTCGAGGTGGACCCCCTGGCGTGCCCCCGATGCGGGGCCCTGATGCGCCTCATCACCTTCATGACGGCGCGGGCCGTCATTGATCGCCTCCTCACGCACCTCCGGACGCGCGCCGCCACCCCGGTGCGCACGCACGGGCCGCGCAGCCCCCCGGGCCTCCGCGGCGGTGTCCCGCCCCTCCGGCGGTCCCGCCCGCCGCCGACCGGCGCTCGCCCACCCTGAGTGGCGGCTCCCGACCCCGCCGCACGCGGTCCAGCCACCCCCCCCCCCCCCCGGCCCCCCCGCCGGGGCCGTGGGGCATGCCCG
>CAZHSO010000006.1:0-64007 GCA_964535105.1 uncultured Gemmatimonas sp. | reverse complement strand
AGCGGGAAGCGGGAAGCGGGAAGCGGGAAGCGGGAAGCGGGAAGCGGGAAGCGGGAAGGGCTTTTCCCGCTCACTGCTCACTGCTCACTGCTCACCGCTTCTCCAATGGATGCCGCCAGTGAAGCCCGGGAAAACGCGCAAAGTCGCGGTCGGTGGTGATCCATTCGCAGCCATGCTCGATAGCCAGGGCGGCATGATACGCATCCGCCACGAGATTCCCCTTCGCACCGGCCGCGGAGCACAGTCTGGCAAAAATGTCCCAGTGACGCGGACCCGGCTGCACCAGCACCGCATTCGGTTGGGAACGCAACGCGGAAATGAATTCGAGAGCACGGTCGAGCGGGGTCGGAGGTGCCAGGACTCGAGGATGGGTCAGGACGCGCAGTGTTCCGCTCAGCACCAGCTCGGAGAGACCGAACGCCTCCGGGGCGCGGACCCGCGCGTGCAGCCAGGCCCGGTACCGATCGTGCCCGGGGAGATCCTCCCGAAACGCATAAATCAGGATGTTGACGTCCGGGAGAATCATGCCCCGCGCTTCTTCTTTTCCGCGACCCTGCGCCGGCCTCCCCGCCCGACCGCTCCCGGCGCCGGATAGCGACTCGCGCCGGGCGCCTCCATCAGATCGAGCAGGCCGGCGCTGTCGTCCAGATCCACGCCGGGCTGCACCCCGCGGCCGCGATAGGTCGGCAGCTCGGCCGCGACCGCCAGAGCTGCGCGCGGCGCGAGGGCCGCCCGGACCGCGTCCGCGATGAAGTCGTTGAGCGACCGGCCCACTGCCGCTGCATGGGCCTTGGCCCGGCGCAGCAGCGCGTCCTCAAGGCGGATGGTTGTTCGCATGCATGCAAATGTCTGGTTACAGCATCAAAATGTCAACCTTGGGCGACTGCGGGCAACGCTAGATTGAAGCCCCATGACACCGTCTGTCTCGAGCCGGAAACTCCATGCGATGCTGGTTCTTGCCCTCGTGGCTCCGGTGAGCGCCCTGGCGCAGACCCCCGCCGGCTTTGCCGCCGCCTGGCGCGGCGTCGCCGGCTTCTTTCACGAGTCGCTGCCCAGAGAGGGCATCGTCGGCGGCACGCTCTGGTTCCTCCACGGCGACTCGGTGCTGGCGCGCGAATTCCACGGCGCCGCCGACCTCGCCACTGGCCGCAAGGTGGACGCGAACACGATTTTCCACTGGGCCTCGATCACCAAGACCCTCACCGGTATCGCGATCATGCAGCTCCGCGACCGGGGGCGGCTCTCGCTCGACGACCCGATTGTCAAGTACGTCCCCGAGTTGATGGCGGTCAACAACCCGCACGGCCCGATGGACGCCATCACCATCCGGCACCTGATGAGCCATTCGGCCGGATTCCGGAATCCGACCTGGCCGTGGGGAGGCAGCCTGCCCTGGCATCCCTACGAGCCCACCGAATGGTCCCAGCTCGTCGCAATGCTCCCCTACACCCAGATCCTCTTTCCGCCCGGCTCCAAATACAGCTACAGCAATCCGGGGATCATCTTCCTGGGCCGGGTGATCGAGAAGCTCTCCGGCGATGATTTCGAGGTCTACATCGACAAGAACATCTTCCGTCCGCTGGGAATGTCGCGCAGCTATTTCGACCTCACACCGTATCACCTGCTGGCCGATCGCTCCAACAACTACGAGGTCAAGGACGGCCGTCCCGAGGCGAACGGGCTCGACTTCGACACTGGCATCACCACCTCCAATGGTGGGCTCAACGCCCCGCTCACCGACATGGCGAAGTACTTCGCCTTCTTGCTTGGCAAGGGTCCCGGCGCCACCGGTCCGGTGCCGGTGCTCAAACGGTCATCCCTGGAGGAGATGTGGCGGCCGGTGCTGCCGACGTCGGGCGAGGCGTCCGGGGATTCGATCGGCTTGGCGTTCTTCATCAACCACGCCGGGGGCGCGACGCTGATCGGCCACACCGGCAGCCAGCGCGGCTTCCGCGCCTTCTTCTACCTCCACCCCGAAACCGGCACGGCGGTCGTCGCCGCGTTCAACACCTCGGCATCGGACGAGCGGCCCGGCAACCACCCGGACATCGCCGTGCTGCGAGAGGGAATCATCACCCGGCTGGTCAAAGGCGTGATTCCGGTTTTTCGCTAAGGCCCGGCTCGGGAGCTCAGCGAGCCGAGATCTGTCCGGTCACCTCGACGAACACCGGGTAACCCTCCAGGAATTCCGGGATCTCTTCCCGCGCCCCGGCCCGCTCGGCCGCGATGAAGACCCGGATGCACGGCGATCCGGCGCGCTGCCCGACGGCCGTCCCGACCACCCCCGGGAGCGCCCGAAGCGACGCGCCATGCGCCGCGAGCACCTCCTCGGCGGGCCTAGGGACGGTTCACCTTGATCGACGTGCCGTTGCTGCCCCCGTCCACGTCATGGTTGTTCGGCTTCTGATACTGGTACCCCACTCGGGTCACGCTGTTCACCGTAAAAGTCACCGAGCGCTTCCGGAGCGAAGGGAAGAGCACGATGCAGGTGCCGATCCCGCCCAGGTCTCCGCTGGTACAGGTGTTCGAGTTGAGACCGTTTGTATTCCAGCTCCCGACGACTGTGGCTCCGTTGAGCGGCTGGTGGTTCGCATCGTGCACCGTGATCTCCACGACGGCCGACCAGGTCGCCCCATCGTTCGAGGTCAAGGCATCGAGGTCGCCGATGTGCATTCCGACGCTCGGTGGGTTCACGGTCACGGCGGTGGAGCGTGAGTCGTTGGTCGGGTTGTCGTCGACGAGGGTGTGGCTGGCGGTCAGGGTGTGGACCCCGAGGCTTCGGCCCGTCGTGTTCCAGGGGAATGTCCTGGTGGTCGTCACGCCGGTCGCCAGTCCCGCCACGCTTTGGGTCCCGATCACCACGTCGTCCGTTGCATCGCGCAGCGTGACGTCGAAGGTGGCGCCGACCGCCTGATTGCCGGTGTTCGCGATGCTGACCACCACGTTGACCGTGGCGCCCTGGGCCGCCGAGCCCGGCGCGCTCACGCCGCTGATCGCGATGTCGGTGACCGGCGTCGGCGGCGGGGGGGCCGCTCCGCCGTCCACCGTGACGCCGAAGGCGTTGAGCACCAGATCGATCCGGTTGGCAATCGTCTGGGCGTCGCTCCCGGCGAAGAGGAGCCCGACCGGATTCCGGTTTGCGTCGTCGCTCACGATCAGGGAGCCGGAGTCGCCTGCGCCGCTGAATGCCCCCGGTTCGACGATCACCTGGTCGACGAAGGTTGCCTGCAGCACACAGAAGATGATGAACACTTCGTAGCACACCGTCACGGTGGCGTTGATGCCGGTGATCTGGCCATGGGTGTGCCGGGTAGTGCGGCCGTACTTCTGCACGCCGAGCCCGAGCAGGGCCCCGATGTTGTCGAAACGTCCGTCGTTATTGGCGTCGCCGAAAATCGCCGAGTTCGCCGTCCCGTAGCCTTCGTCCGCCGGGGTGGCGTTGCCGACCGCCTCGGTGGTCGTTGCGAAAATCGCCGCATCGATCGTGTTGTTGCCGCCGCTGAAGTTGATGCTCTGGAACGCCGCCAGCGTGCCGATCTGGTCGTTCGCGGTGGTGCCGCCGTCGAAGGGGCCGGGCTGGAGCGTCGGGTCGCCGATGCCGGCGTTGTTGCTGTTGGCCAGCACGTGGTTGTTGCTCAGCCCGAAGCGGTTTCCGGCGCCGTCCCGCACTCGCGCGGCGATGGTCCCCGCCGTGATATCGGGATGGCCCACCGAGTAGCCGATCGGCGCCGGTCGCGCCCGCAGGGTCGGGTCGCTTCGCGCCACGAACCTGCCGCTCACGGTCACCGTCACCGGCACCCCGTCCAGGACCGAAGGCAGCCCGGGCACGTCCGCGTGCTCCAGGAAGAGCCGAACGGCCGCGCGACCATTCGGGAGGCGCCCAACCGCGGTGCCGACGACGCCCGGAATCCGCATCAGCGCCGCCGTATGCCGCTGCTGTGCCGCAATGGCCGCCGGGATGTCCTGACCGGGTTCCTGGGCGAGCTGCGTCTGCGCCACCGGCGCGGTGAGTGCGTCAGGGACACCGTCGCCGCAGGCGGCAAGTACGAGGAGGCCGAGGCCGAACGCCGCGGCGAGTCTGTTGGGACGGGGGGTTCGCATGATGGACTCCTTACATCGGGAGACGGCCGGAATCGGTAGCCCGGCCGTCAACCACATACTCGGGATTCACGAGGCCCCCCGCAAGAGTCCCGGGCGAACGCGCAACGCGGTGCACTGCACCGGGCTGCACGACGCTAGATTTCCCGGGTGCGACTCGACCCCGGTGACCGCCGCGATTTTTTCCGCCAGAGCTTCGGCCAGTGGGCCGAACGCATGCTGGAGCGGACCGAAGAGCGGATCGTTCAGCAGAAGTATTTTCGACCGCCCGGCGCGCTGCCCGAAATGGCCTTTCTGGCCGCGTGCACGCGCTGCGGTGCCTGCGAAGAGGTCTGCCCTCCGCACGCCATCCTGCCGGTGCCGTCGAGCGGCGGTTTGGCCGCGGGAACCCCCTCGATCGATCCCCGGACCCAGCCCTGCATCGTCTGCGCCGACATGCCGTGCGTCAAGGCCTGTCCGACCGGGGCGCTCACCCTGCCGCCCAATGGGTGGGAAGGGTATCGTATCGGCGCACTCGAATTCCTTCCCGAGCGCTGTGTCACCTATCAGGGAACAGCATGCCGGGTCTGTGCCGACGCCTGTCCGGTCGGCGAAAAGGCCTTGGGCGTCGACGACGCGGGGCACCCCGTGGTGCGCCACGAGGGGTGCGTCGGATGCGGCGTGTGCGTGCGGGAATGCATCACGTCGCCGTCTTCCTTTCAACTCACGATGCTCGGAGACTGACGATGGCGGAGGTTCCGTACCGGGTGGAAAAGCCATGGGGCTACGAGCTCATCTGGGCGCGTACCGATCGCTACGTCGGAAAAATCCTCCATGTCAACGCCGGCCACGTACTGAGCTGCCAGTACCACAACGTCAAGGACGAGACGATGCACGTTCTGCGAGGTGAGCTCATCCTGCGGCTGGGCCAGGGCGACGGGCTCACCGAGCGCCGGTTCGCGGCAGGTGAATCGGTTCACATCCCCGCCACCACGGTGCACCAGATCGAGGCGGTGACCGACACCGACGTGCTGGAGGCCTCCACCCCCGAGCTCGACGATCTGGTCCGGTTGTCCGACCGCTACGGAAGGAGCTGAGCGTGCAGGTCATCATTCCCCTCGCCGGCAAGGGAACCCGTCTTCGCCCCCATACCCACCTGGTCCCGAAGCCGATGCTCAAAGTCGCCGGCCGGCCGGTCATGGACTGGGTTATGGACCGACTCGAGGGGCTCGACGTCACCGAGCTGATCTTCATCACCGGCCACTTGCGCGACCAGGTGGAGGCCTACTCGCGCAACCGCTACGGGATTCCCTGCCGCTACATCGAGCAGACAGTGCAGGACGGCACCGCCGGGGCCGTCAACCTCGCGCGGCCGCACGTCACCGGGCCGGTGCTCATCATCTTCGTGGACACCGTGTTCGAAGCGGATCTCGGGCTGATCAACCGGACCGATGCCGACGGGATCATCTGGGCCAAGGAAGTCGAGGACTACCAGCGCTTCGGCGTAGTGGTGACCGACGCGCGAGGATTCATGACCCGGATCGTCGAGAAGCCGTCCGAGCCGATCAGCAGGCTGGCCAACATCGGGCTGTACTACATCCGCGCCGTCGATGCGCTCTGGCAGGGCATCGACCACGTGATCCAGGCTCCCGCCAACAAGGGGGAATATTTCCTGACCGACGCCTTCCAGTGGATGATCGAGCAGGGCCGCCGCATCCTGACCGCGGAAGTCGGAGGATGGTACGACTGCGGCAAGCTCGACACGCTGCTCGAGACCAACGAGATCCTGCTGCGGAAGGGCGCCGCGCGGTCGCCGGAGTTTCCCGGCGTCACGATCCGGCATCCGGTGCTCATTGAGGACGGCGTCACCATCGAGCGCTCGACCATCGGCCCCAACGTGACGATCGAGAAGGGCACGACGATCCGCGATTCGTTCCTCGCCCACAGCATCGTCGGCGAGCGGTGCGAGCTCTCCGGGGTCCATCTCGCGCAGAGCATGCTCGGCAACCAGGTCGTGCTGCGCGACTTTCGCGGGACCGCCAGTCTCGGCGACCACAGCGAGCTGACCGGAACCGGCTAGTGGCCATCACCGACGAGCTCTGCCGCTCGTTCCTCGATCTCTGGTGGCACTTCGATCCCGCCGCGGCGACGACGGCGGGGGCGCCGGGACAGGACGACCGCCTCGGAACCTTCGATCCGGAAGCGGTCCGGGGCCACGTCGCCGCGCTTCGTTCCATCGCCGGGGCGGTCGAGGATCTCGAGGTCGAGGAGGTCTCCGACGAGATCGATCGCACGGCGCTGCTGGACCATATCCGGGTGCTGCTCTTTCGCCTCGAGAAGGAGCATCCCCACCGCAGCAACCCCGTCTTCTGGATCGGACATGCCTGCGAGGCGTTCGGCGGACTGCTCTCGCGCTCGCCGAGCGACCCCGCCGCCGCCACCGCGGCGCTCGACCGTCTCCGGGAGCTGCCCCGGTTGCTCACCGATGCCCGCGACACCTTGCGCGATCCGCCGCAGCTCCTGGTGGACACGGCGCTCGCGATGCTGCCGGGTCTCTCGGTGCTTCTAGACGAGACCGCCACCCGGTTTTCGCCGTTGTGGGCGGCGTTCGACGAGGACGAAGCGGCCTCGGTCGTCGCCGCCGCGGAATCGGCGGTCGGGCGCACCGGTCAGGCGCTCCGGACGGAGATCGCCGCAAGCGGCGAGCCGGGCGCCGAGGCGATCGGCGGGGACGAGGTGGACCGGCGGCTGCATCACGAGCACGCCAGCGTGCACAACGGCGCCGAAGTGTGGCGCGCGGCAAACCGGCTCGCGACGGAAACCGAAGCGGAAGTGATCGCCCTCGCCGCCGCGATCGATCCCGCCCGCGGCTGGCGCGAGCTTTACGAGGAGCTCCGCGATGCCGCACCGGCCGGAATCGGCGCGGAAAGGTGGCGTGAGGCGTTGTCGGAGGCGTGGCGGGTGGCGGAAGCGGCGGGCTTCGGCACAACCCCGCCGGCCCCACTCGAGGTGGTCGAGGCGCCCGGCTACGCTCGGGTTCTCGATCCGCTGGCCTCCTACCGCGACGGCGGCGGGCGCACGCCGGCCGCGCTCCTGGTTGCCGGTGCAGAGCCGCTGGCGGTGCCCTGGCTCGCGGCAGAGCTCGGTCCGCCCGGTGTCCATCTCCACCGCTCCCGGGCCGGCTCGCTGCCAGGACTGGTACGCCGGCACATCGCGGCATCCAGCACCGGCCTCGGCTGGGGCCTGTACGCGATGGAGCTGGTGCGCGACCACGGGTTGAGTCCCGAACCGGCATCGCGCCTGGCGGAGCGGGTCCTGTTCCTCCGCGCGGCGCACCTCGCGGTGGTGGATCTCGGCATCCATACCAGGCAGTTCACCGCGGCCGATGCGATCGGGTATCTGACTACGCGGCTTCCGATCGACCGGGCGGCCGCCGAAGCCGAGGTCCGCTGCATCGCCTGCCGGCCCACCTCCGCCGCGGCGGGGATTCTCGGCAAGCGGGAGCTGGTGCGGCTTCGGAACGATGTGCGCGACGCGCGGGGCTCCAGCTTCACCCTCGACGCATTCCATGACGAAGTGCTGGGCTATGGCGGGATTCCGGTTCCGCTGATCCGGTGGGGCATGGGCCTCGATGACTGAGCGCACCAACGCGAGGATACCGCGCGAGGTGAAGGGCCTCTCCGCGGTCTCGCTGTTCAACGACTTCTCCAGCGAAATGGTCTACCCGATTCTTCCCGCCTTCGTCACGACGACGCTGGGCGGGAGCGCGGTGGCGCTCGGAGCGCTCGACGGCGCGGCCGATCTCACCGCCGCGGTGGTGAGGTGGGGGAGCGGCCGGCTTGCCGACCGACCGCGCTGGACCAAGCCGCTCATTCTGACTGGATATGGAGTCGCTGTGCTCATGCGGCCACTCATCGCGGTGGCCGGTGCGGCATGGCAGGTGGTGGGCTTTCGGGTGCTCGACAGAGTGGGGAAGGGCCTCCGGTCGCCGGCGCGCGATGCGCTGATCTCGTCGCTGACACCGGCCGCGGCGAAGGGACGAGCCTTCGGATTTCACCGCGCCGCCGATCATCTCGGTGCGGTGCTTGGCTCGCTCACGGCGTGGCTGCTGCTGCGGCAGCATGCGGGGGTGCGGGATGTGATTGGCCTGAGCGCGATTCCGGGGATCCTCGCTGTCTTCGTCCTGCTGTTTGTCCTCAAAAGCGTCAACCTTCAACGGTCAACGGTAAACGGGAAAGTACAGCCAACGGCGAGCGGCTATCAGCTATCGGTCGGGTCTTCCGATGCCGCAGGACGTGACTTCTGGCTCCCCGTCCTCGTCCTGGTCTTTCTGACCGTCGGCCGCCTGCCCGAAACTCTACTGCTGCTCCGACTCCAGGATCTTGGCGTCCCCGTCGCGACGATTCCGCTGATCTGGGCCGCGCTGCACGTGGTGCGGAGCGGCGCGTCGTATCCTGGAGGCTGGCTGGTGGACCGGCTGGGGACCCGGGGGTCGGTGGCGATGGGGGCGCTGCTCTATGCCGGCGTCGCGAGCGCGCTCGCGGTCGTACTCGGGACCTGGTCCGCGATCGCGGTGTTTCTGCTGTACGGCGTGGTGGCGGGGCTGCTGGAGCCGGCAGAGCGAGTGGCGATCGCCCGTCTCGCCCCGGTGCGCACCGGGCGCGGCTTCGGGAACTATCAGGGACTCGCGGGGCTCGCGGCGCTGCCCGCGGGACTCGCCTTCGGGTTCGCCTACAAGAACTTCGGTGGGCCGGCGGCCCTGCTTGCCTCGGCAGCCTGCCTCGGCGCGGGGATGTTTTTCTGGCTCGCCGTGACCGCGCGCGCGAGCCTCCCACGCACGGCCTAGCAGCAGCGCGAGACGCCGCTCCCGTAGCGGGCCTGGATGTGCTCCTCGAAGTACCGCCGCTCGGTCAACACCTCGGAGCCGGGATGCCGCTCCGCCATGTGCGCGAGGTAGCCGGAATAGTCGGGCATCCCGGCGACGCGCTTGAACGCGCGCACCACGTCTGCCAGCCCTCCGTCACTTCGCATACGCCGACTCCACATAGAGTGCTTCCTTGGTCGCCGCAGGCTTCCTGCCGGTCCTCACCGCCAGCCACTCCCGCGCCGACGCGACGACCAGCGCGACGACCGTCGCCATGAACAGTCCCGCCAGAAACGCATCGAGCCGGTCGTTGAAGATCATCCGCGCGCCGACTGCCGGGTCCTGGGCGCCGGCCGCGATCTTCGTCGCGATGTCGCGCGCGTGGGAGAGAAAGCCCAACCGTGGATCGGCGGCGAAGATTTTCTGCCACCCCGCGGTCAGCGTCACCAGCAGGAGCGCGACGAGCGGAAGCAGCGTCACCCAGGCGTAGCGACCCTTCCCCGACTTTATGATCAGCGTGGTGCCGACGCAGAGCGCCACCGCCGCGAGGAGCTGATTGCTGATGCCGAAGAGCGGCCAGAGCGAGTTGATCCCGCCCAGCGGATCGGTCACCCCCTGCACCAGGAACCATCCCCATCCTGCCACCACCAGTCCGGACGCGAGGAGGGTGCTGGGATACCAGGAGGTGCGGCCGAGCGGCTGCCAGACGTGGCCGAACAGCTCCTGCAGCATGAAGCGGCCGACCCGCGTCCCGGTATCGATCGTGGTAAGGATGAAGAGCGCCTCGAACATGATCGCGAAGTGGTACCAGAGCCCCATCAGGTGCCGCCCGAACACACCGCTGAAGATCGAGGCCATTCCCACTGCGAGCGACGGCGCGCCGCCCACGCGGCCGAGCAGGGAAGTCTCTCCCACCGAGGCGGCGAGGGCCGAGATCTGCTCGGGCGTGACGACAAAGCCCCACTCCCTGATCTGGAGCGCGGCGGTCTCGACGGTGCCGCCCAGCGCGCCGAGCGGTGCGTTGATCGAAAAGTAGATCCCGGGATCGAGCACGGCGGCGGCGCAGAGCGCCATGATCGCGACGAACGATTCGGTGAGCATTCCGCCGTATCCGATCAGCCGCGCGTCATCCTCCCGGCGGATCATCTTTGGCGTGGTGCCGCTCGCCACCAGCGCGTGGAAGCCGCTGATGGCGCCGCAGGCGATCGTGATGAAGGCGAAGGGAAAGAGCTTCCCCGCGAAGACCGGGCCGGTGCCATCGATGAAGCGGGTCAGCGCCGGCATCTGCAAGTCGGGCCGCACCCAGAGGATTCCCAGGGCCAGCAGGACGATGGTGCCGATCTTCATGAAGGTGGAGAGGTAGTCCCGCGGGCAGAGCAGCATCCAGACCGGCAGTGCGCTCGCCAGGAAGCCATAGGCCATCATGCCCCAGGCGATGGTGACGCCGCCGTGGGTGAAGAGCGGTGCCAGCGTGGCCGACTCCGCGACGTAGCGGCCCCCGAGGAGGGAGGCGGTCAGGAGAACGACGCCCGCCACCGTCGCTTCGATCGTCTTGCCGGGGCGGATGACCTTCATCCAGAATCCCATGCCGAGCGCGATGGGGATGGTGCAGAGAATCGAGAAGACGCCCCAGGGACTGTCCTTGAGCGCGTTGACCACTACCAGCGCCAGCACCGCGAGCAGGATGATCATGATCGCGAGAATCGCCAGCATCGCGAGCATGCCGGTGAGCGGTCCGATCTCCTCCTTGGCCATCTGCCCGAGCGATTTGCCGTCCCGCCGCATCGAGCCGAAGAGGATCACGAAGTCCTGCACCGCGCCGCCCAGCACCACGCCGAACACGATCCAGAGCGTGCCGGGGAGCCAGCCGAACTGCATTGCCAGCACCGGGCCGACCAGGGGGCCGGCGCCGGCGATCGCGGCGAAGTGGTGGCCGAAGAGGACGTAACGCGTCGTCGGGACGAAGTCGCGCCCGTTGTTCAGCCGCTCCGCCGGCGTAGCGCGACTCGGGTCGACCTCAAGGACCCGTTGGGCGAGGAACCGGCCGTAGAACCGGTAACCGACCAGGTAGGTGCCGACGGCGGCGAGGACGAGCCAAGCGGCGTTGATGCTCTCGCCGCGGTGGAGGGCGATGACCCCCCACGCCCCGGCGCCGACCAGACTCACCAGAAGCCAGAGGATGCGATTCATGCCGTGAATGTACGGCGCGCCGTGGGGTTGCTCCAAGCCCCGGCGCCCCGTACCTTCGCCTTTCCATGTCGTCCACCGGCTTCGATCCCCCCTCGTGGCAGCGCGCCCCGCGCACCTCCGGCTCCGGTGCGGTGCTCGAGCAGCCCGAGCTCAAGGCGGCGGTGCAGGAGGGATTCCGCGGCAAGGTCGCGATGGTGACGGGCGGCGCGACAGGACTCGGACGCGCGGTGGCGCTCGAGTTCGGGGGGCTCGGCTGCAATGTGGCCTTCTGCTTCGTCGACCTCCCGGGCCGGGATGTGCGCGAGACGGCGCTGCTCACCGAGACCGCGATCTCCGCCATGGGCGTCGGCGTGCACGCCGACTGTTGTGACGTACGCGACCGCGGCCAGGTGGACAAATTCGTCGCCGCGGTGCGGAAGAAATTCGAGACGATCCACTTCCTGGTGAACAATGCCGGCGTCGCCAAAGATGGGGCGCTCTGGCGGCTCGATCCGGTGGAGTGGGCCGAGGTGCTCGAAACCAATCTGACCGGCGCCTTCAACTGCATCAGCGCGGTGGCGCCCGGCTTCCGGGGTCAGCGCTACGGCAAGATCGTCAACGTGAGCTCTCACCTCGCGGGACACCCCGGATTCGGCGTCGCCAGCTACGCCGCCAGCAAGGCGGGGCTCGAGGGGCTGACGCGGGCGGTGGCCGTCGAGCTGGGTCCGAGCAACGTGAACGCCAACGCGGTGGCGCCGGGGTTCATCCGGACGGAGCGGCTATCGCTCCTGCCCCCGGAGGTCATCGACAAGGCCCGCAAGAGCTCGGTGCTGGGCCGGATCGCCGAGCCCGAGGACGTGGCGCGGGTGATCTCGTTCCTCTGCTCCGAAGAGGCCCGCCACATTACGGGGCAAACCGTCGTGGTGGACGGGGGGTTGTCGCTGGAATAGGGGATTCGCCCCCAGCCCCGGGGGCCGGTTAGCTTTCCCCCTACATGAAAAACCTCAGTCGGCGTGTTTGGCTTCTCGCCCTCCTGGTACCGGGAATCCTTCCGGCCCAGAAGGCCCCCCCGAAACCGCAGAAACCTGCAGTGCCCGCCATCGGACTTTCGACCACGGGCCTGGCCGGGCAGATGGTGGCCGTGCTGCCCCTCACGATGGTCGTGAGCGATCCTCGGGTTCCGGGTACCGCCGGTCCCAAGGCGCGGTCCGGGATTATTCGCTGGGCGGACTCTCTCTTCAACGATGCCTTGATCGAGCGCGCGCCCGAGGTGGACTGGGTCTTTCCTCCGGCGCTTCGCCGTGCGACGACGCGCTCCGCCGGCCTCCTTCCGAGCCCCGACCGCATGGGGCAGGCGGTGATGCGGTCGTCCAACCTCAAGGACACTCCCGATCCGCTCCGGGGTTACCTCCGTCAGCTGGTCGCGCTCGCCGGCGGAGCCCGGTTCGCGCTGATTCCCGCCGCGATGTGGATTTCGCCGGCCCAGAGCGACACTCTCATTGTGGAGCTCTCCGCGGTGCTCACCGATGCCCGGACGGGAAAGGTGATGTGGCGCACGCTCGCCGCAGGGAAGGGAGAGACCATGGCCGACGCCTATTACGCCGCTCTCGCGACGATCCTGGCCACCGACGGCACTCCGCCCGCCCCATGACGTACGACGTGACCCTGATCCCGGGCGACGGGATCGGGCCCGAGATTACCGAGCAGACCGTTCGCGCCGTCGCGGCCACCGGGATTTCGTTTTCCTGGGACGAGCAGATCGCCGGGATGGCGGCGGTCGCCGCGCATGACGAGCCCCTTCCCGAGGCCACGCTTGCGAGCATCCGGAAGCGCCGCGTCGCGCTGAAGGGGCCTCTCACGACTCCGGTGGGCGACGGGTACCGCTCGGTGAATGTCGCGCTCCGCAAGGAATTCGAGCTCTACGCCAATGTCCGTCCCGGGGTGACGATCACGCCGGGACGGTACGACCACGTGGACATCGTGCTGGTGCGCGAAAACGTCGAAGGGCTCTACTCCGGCGTCGAGCACTTCATCAAGGTGGGGGACGATCCCCGGGCGGTCGGCGTCTCGCAGGCGATTGTCACCCGGTTCTCCTGCGAACGCATCGTCCGGTACGCCTTTGAATACGCCATCCGGCACGGCCGCAAGACGGTCGCGATCGTCCACAAGGCCAACATCCTCAAGATGGCGAGCGGGCTCTTCCTGGAGGCCGGGCGCGAGGTCGCGAAGGAGTACGAGGGACGGGTCGCGGCGTCCGACATGATCGTGGACAACTGCGCCATGCAGCTGGTGCTCAAGCCAGAGCAGTTCGACGTGATCGTGACGACCAATCTCTTCGGCGACATCCTGAGCGACGAGATCTCCGGGCTGGTGGGGGGACTCGGTCTGACGCCGGGTGGGAACATCGGCACCGACTGCGCCGTCTTCGAGGCGGTGCACGGGAGCGCGCTAGACATCGCGGGGATGGGTATCGCCAATCCGTCCGCCCAGATGCTTGCCGCCGCGATGATGCTCGATCACCTCGGCGAGCTCGACGCCGCCACCCGGCTCCGCCGCGCCATCGTCACGACGATTCGTGGCGCCGGGATCAAGACGAGAGACCTGGGCGGCACGGCGTCTACCCGGGAGTTCGGCGATGCTGTCGCCGCTCGCGTCGGCTGAGCCGCCGGCCCCCTGCGCCAGGTGCCTCACGCGGGTGCCGGGTGTCCGGTGGGGCGATCTCTGCCCCGACTGCCAGGCCGAGCTCCGCCGGCGTGCAAGTCCGATCGCCCGGGGCATCTCCCTGTTTGCGGTACTGCTGGTCATCCTGTACGCATGGCGCCAGATCGACCTGACGCCGACCAGCCGCACCTGGGTCGCGGGCATCGCGGTGGGGACCTACTTCCTGGTCCGGCGGATCGCGACCCAGATCGCGATGGAAGTGCTGCGGAAATAAGGAGCTCCTGATGCGCCGTCTCATATTCGTCGCCGCCACTCTGCTCGCTCATCCCCTCGCCGCCCAGACCGGGCTCACGATCTACAACGATGGTCGGATCCTGGTACGCCGCACCCTGCCGCTGGCGCTGGGCTCCGGTGTCAGCAACCACCGCCTCTCGCTCGGATTGCTCGACCCGGCGTCGCTCTTTGCGCTCGACTCCGGTGTCGTGGTGGTGGGCAGCACCTATGACGAATCGGTGGACGAGGTGAACACGATGCGCCGCGCCGTGGGACAGACCCTGAAATTCCTGACCGGGCGGATGCAGAACGGCGTGGCGGACACCGTCACCGCCACCGTTCTGGGCGTCAACCCGGAGCGTTTCCGGCTTGCCGGCGGCCAGGTGGTGTTCAACCGGCCCGGGTTGCCGCTCTATCCCGCCGAGCTGGTGCTCACCGATCCGACCCTCGCGGTGGCGATCCGCGCGACGCAATCTCGGCCCTCGCTCCGGCTCGGGTATTTCACCGGCGGCGCGTCGTGGAGCGCCAACTATTCCGTGGTGCTCGGCCGCGGGACCGCGCGGATCAGCGGCCAGGCGTCGATTCCCTCCGCCACCCTGCGGGTCGTCGATGCCGATGTGCAGCTGCTGGCCGGCTCGGTGGGCCGCGCGTCCCGGTTCGGCAAGGTGGCCGGTGCGCCGATGATGATGGAGCGCATGGCGGTTGCCGACATGGCGGCCCAGAGCGAGGCGGTCGAGCAGCAGGTCGGGGAGGCGCACCTGTACACGATTCCCGGGCGGCTCTCCCTCGAGCCGGGCGTCACCGCCTCGGTGGCGCTGTTCGAGCCGGCCACCGCGCCGTGGGAACGCTCCTACGTGGTGCGGGGGCAGATCCCTTACTACGGGATGTTGCCACAGTACGGCAACGAAGAGAACCAGGTACCGGTCGAAGTCGCCTACACCCTGAAGCGAACGCCCAAGACGCCGTTCGGGGACCTGCCGATTCCGGGCGGCGTGTTCCGGCTGTACGAGTCCGACGATGCGGGCCGGCTGCAGCTCATTGGGGAATCATTGGCAGGGCACACCGCGCCGGGACGCGACCTCCGGCTCTCCGCGGGCGCCGCGTTCGACCTGACGGCCAAGCGGGTGCAGATGTCGTACAGCACCCGCCGCGATTCGCTGCGCACGATTGCCACCGCCGATTACCGGGTGACGATCACCAGCGCCAAGGATTCGGCGGTGACGGTGGAAGTGATCGAGGAGCGCTTCGGGGACTGGACCGTCCTGTCGAGCTCCATTCCCGGAGAAAAGATCTCCAGCACGCGCACGCGATTCCGGGTGCGGGTGCCGGCGATGGGGGAAGCCGTGTTGACCTACCGGGTGCGGGTCGTCTGGTGACGGCGCTGACGATCGCGCACGTTTCGGATCTCCATTTCGGGCGGGATGTCAGTCTCACCCAAGTCGAGGCGCTGGAAGCCCAGCTTCCTTCGCTCAAACCGGACGCGATCGTGCTTTCCGGGGACATCAGCCAGCGCGCCCGTCATGGCGAGCTGCAGATGGCCCGCTTCTTTCGCGACCGGGTGGGCAAGGTGGCGCCGGTGCTCACCATTCCGGGCAATCATGACGTGGAATGGTGGGCGAGCCCCTTTGGTGTCCGGGGCTCGGAGCCGCTCTTCCGGAAGTTCCGGCGCTACTTCGGCCCGATCCTGACACCCCACTTCGAGATCCCGGGGGCGTTCATCACCGGCGCGCTGAGCAGCTACGGCGTGGCGGCCGGCTCGATGACCTGGAACCTGAACGACATGGCGGTGAAGGGTCACCTGCCGCAGTCGGAGGCAGAACGGGTCACCCGGTACTTCGAGACGGCGCCGCCCGGCACGGTTCGGGTTCTCGTGGTGCACCACAACGTGCTCCGGGGCGCCATCTCGCAGCGGATGGGGCTCGCCCGCTGGCGGCAGGCGCAGCGGCGGCTCCGCGCCACCGGCGCCGATCTGATTCTCTGCGGGCACGATCACCAGGAATCCTCGGGGCAGATCGACGGCACCGTGGTGGTGAGCACCACCGGAACGCTGACTTCGCGCACCCGCGGGCGGCGGCCCTCGGCGTACAACATCGTCACGGTGGATGACGATTCCATTTCGGTGCAGCACCTGCGCTGGGAAGAAGATCTGAGGCGCTTCAAGCCGTCCGACCAGGCGCGGTACGGGCGCGTCCAGGGCCGGTGACCGGCGAGCTCGAAGCGCGGCTCCGGGCGGCCGGTCTCTCCGCCGCCACGCCCATCGTCCCTCATACGAATCGCCGCGTGCTCGTCTCCCTCACGCGTGGGGGGACCTTGCGGGTTCACGCCGGCTTTTCGTTCGCCCCCGAGCCGGTGCTGGCGGCGATCGCGCGCTGGGCGCGTCCCCGGCTGCGTCGCGCCGACCGGCTCGAGGCCGGCCGCGTCCTCGCCGCCTTTCCGGTGCACACCCACGTCCCGCCGGATGCCGGCACGCGGCGGCGTCCGGCCGAGCCCGCCGATCCAGGCGACCGCGCCCACCTGGAGCGGCTCCGGGCACTGCACGACGCGTTCAATGCGCTGCATTTCGGCGGAACGCTCGGTCTGGTCGATCTCCGGCTTTCCGCGCGGATGCGGCGGCGTCTAGGCGAGTTCCGCCCCGCGTTCGGGCCGGATGCGCGACCGGAGATCACGATTTCGCGGAAACACCTTCGCCGCGACGGATGGGGCCGGGCGGGCGAGACGCTGCTTCACGAGATGGTTCACCAGTGGCAGGCGGAGACCGGCCGGGCGCCAGGTCACGGTCCCGATTTTCGGCGCACCTGCGCGTCGCTCGGCATCGAGGGCCGCGCGGTGGGGCGAATGACTACGGCGCGATATATCTTTGCGCCAAACCTTCCACGCCTGTCTCCCGAGGTTCCGTCGGATGTCCAAGCGTGCCGCGCCCGATGATCCCCCCATGCCGCTCGAGACCCAATCGGCGCTCAAGCTGTGGGTTGTCCTGTCCCGAGCGCATGCCAGCATCTACGCGCACGCGGTGGCGCACGCCGCGGATCACGGGCTCTCGCTCACTGAGTTCGCCATCCTCGAGGCGCTCTATCACCGGGGCCGGATGGTGCTGGGCGAGATTCAGCGCAGGATCCTGGTATCGAGCGGCGGAATCACTTTTCTGGTGGACCGCCTCGCCGAGAAGGGCCTGGTGATCCGCCAGGAGTGCCCCGAAGACCGGCGCGCCAAGTATGTCTCGCTCACCCGCGAAGGCGCCCGCGTCATCCGGGAGATCTTTCCCTCCCACGCCCAGGTGCTCGCCAACGCCATGCGCGGGCTCACCTCCCCCGAGCAGCAGGAAGCGACGGATCTTCTCCGGTCGCTCGGTCTCACCGCCGCGATGGGTGGGCTTCCGCCTTCCCCGAATGGGCTCAGGCGACAGCGGGGTGGGAAGGTCGGAGGGCACAGGAAGACCTAGCGGCCAGCAGCCAGCAGCCATCAACTGAAGGCTGCTGGCTGCTGGCTGCTGGCTGCTGGCTGCTGGCTGAAGGCTGCTGGCTTCGGTATCTTTCAGGGTTCTATATCGCGCCATTACAAGGGGTTGGGATGGCTTTCGCCGGGGTGGATTTCTACCAGCTCGACACCCTCCTGTCCGAGGAGGAGCGCGCCGTCCGGGACACCGTCCGGGCGTGGGTCGACGAGCACCTGATGCCGGTGATCGGCGAGTGTTACATCGAAGGCAAGTTTCCCAAACAGCTCATCCCCGGCATGGCCGAGCTTGGCCTCTTCGGCGCCAACCTGCCGGAGGAGTACGGCTGCGCCGGGCTCAACAACGTCGCGTACGGGCTGATCATGCAAGAGCTCGAACGGGGCGACAGCGGGATTCGCTCCTTCGCCTCGGTGCAGGGCGCGCTGGTGATGTATCCCATCTATGCCTTCGGCTCGGAGGAGCAGAAGACGCACTGGCTCCCCCGGCTTGCCGCCGGCAAGGAGATCGGCTGCTTCGGCCTCACCGAGCCCGACTACGGCTCGAACCCGAGCGGAATGATTACCACCGCAAAGGAGACGAAGGACGGCTGGGTGCTCAACGGCACCAAGATGTGGATCACCAACGGCAGCCAGGCCACGGTAGCGATCGTCTGGGCCAAGTCCGGCGCGATCGACGACCCGAAGTCGATCCGCGGCTTCATCGTCCCGACCGGGACGAAGGGCTACGCCGCGAAGGACCAGAAGGGGAAGCTCTCCCTCCGGGCCAGCGACACCAGCGAGATCCACCTGGAGGACGTCCACCTCCCCAAGGACGCCATCCTCCCGAAGAGCGGCGGGATCAAGAGCCCGCTCGGTTGCCTCAGCCAGGCCCGCTACGGGATCGCATGGGGCGCGATGGGCGCGGCGATGGCGTGTTATGATGAAGCCCTCACCTACGCCAAGCAGCGCGTCATGTTCGGCAAACCGATCGGCGGCACCCAGATCCAGCAGGTCCGCCTCGCCGATATGCTCACCGAGATTACCAAGGCCCAGTTGCTCTGCCTCCAGCTCGGCCGGCTCAAGGACGCCGGCAGCATGACGCCGCAGCAGGTGTCCCTCGCCAAGCGCAACAACGTGAACATGGCCTGCGAGTGCGCCCGCGAGGCGCGCCGGCTGCTCGGCGCCAACGGCATCCTGGTGGAGTACCACTCGATGCGGCACATGGCGAACCTGGAATCGGTGTACACCTACGAAGGCACCCACGACATGCATTCGCTGATTCTGGGGCAGGAAGTCACCGGGCTGGCGGCGTACTGATGTCCCGGGGGCGCCTGGCATTCACGCTGGCACTCCTCTTCGGCCTCAACTTCATGAACTTCTACGATCGCCAGGTGGTCGGGGCGATCGGCGAACGGCTCAAGAACGACTGGCAGCTCACCGACGGCCAGCTCGGCGGGCTCACCACCGCCTTCATCCTCCTCTACGCGGTCGTCGGGATTCCCCTGGGCCGTCTCGCCGATCGCGGCCGCCGCCCGGTCATCCTGGGCGCAGGCGCCTTCGTCTGGAGCGCCTTCACCGCGCTCTCCGGCCTCGCCTCCGGGTTCGCCTCGCTGTTCATCTTCCGGATGGGCGTCGGGGTCGGCGAAGCCAGCTGCGCCCCCGCCGCGAATTCGCTTCTCGGCGATCTCTTCCCCAGACACCAGCGCGCCCGCGCCATCAGCATCTTCATGCTCGGGCTCCCTCTCGGCCTCGGCGCCAGCTACGCCGTGAGCGGCCTCATCATGCAGGCCACTGGCGGCTGGCGCGGCGCCCTCTTCGTCGCCGCCATCCCCGGCCTCATCCTCGGGTTTCTCGCCTTTCTCCTCCCGGAGCCGGTGCGCGGCAGCGCCGATGGTCGCGCCAGCGCGGCAACGTCAGCGGACCCGGAAGCGATCCGGGCCATCCTCCGGATTCCCACCATGTGGTGGATCATCCTCTCCGGAGCTCTGCTCAACCTCAACATGTACGCCATGGGGGGCTTCCTCACCTCGTTCATGATCCGCTACCACGGGCTGGACATCGGCAACGCCAACTTCTTCATCTCCGTGGTGTACGGATTCGGCGGTGGGATCGGCATGCTGGCCGGCGGCTGGCTGGGGGACCGCGCCGCCCGCCGCCGGGTGGAGGGAAGGCTCCGCATCGCGGCGCTGGCGCTCGTGATGGCGGCGCCGTTCGTGATGATGGCGCTGCAGCAGGCCCGCGGATCCTACTGGAGCTTTGCGCTCCTCATGCTCCCCGGCTGCTTCCTGCACTACATCTACTACTCCGCCGTCTACGCCTCGATCCAGGACGTCGTCGAGCCGGCCCGCCGCGGCACCGCCATGTCGGTGTACTTCCTGGCGTTCTACTTCGCGACCGCCATCGGGCTCTATGCCTTCGGCAAGTTGAGCGACCACCTTGCCGCCGGCGCCGTCGCGGCGGGGGCCTCGCTGGTCGAAGGCCGCGCCCTTGGACTCTACGGCGCCATGTACGTCATTCCGGTCGTCGCCACGCTCGTCGGCGTGGTCCTCTGGGCCGGCTCCCGTACCATGGCAGCCGATCACGCCCGGATGCAGGAACGGCTCCGCGCGGTCTAACCACCACCGGCCGGTGCGGGCGGTGGCAATCAGGCGATCGCCTGGCTATTCTTGGCGATTACTTCCAACGCGCTAACATGTTTGCCTGAAAGAGGTTCCGAGTTGAAAATCGCCGTCTGCATCCGGCGCGTTCCCGATACCGAGATGCGGTTAACCATCGCCGCGGATGGCAGGTCGGTGGATCAGTCCGGCCTCAAATTCGACCTCTCCGACTTCGACGGCTACGCTCTCGAGGTGGCCCTCCAGCTCAATGAAAAACAGGGTCCCGGAGAAGTAGTCGTGGTCAGTGTGGGTCCCGGCGCCACCCAGGAAATCCTCCGCAAGGCGCTGAGCATCGGCGCCGATCGCGGCATCCACCTTGGCGCCGATCCGGTCCCCTTCGACGGCCTGGCCATCGCGAGTGCGCTCGCTGCCGCCCTGAAAGACCAGGGCTTCGACCTGATTCTTTTCGGCCGGGTCGCCACCGACACCGGCAACGGCACCGTTGGACCGATGACCGCCGAGCTCCTTGGCATGCCCTGTGTCACCGCCATCTCACACCTCGAAATCAGCGGGGGGAAGGGCACGGCACACCGCGAGCTCGAGGGCGCCACCGAGACGGTCTCCTTCCCGCTCCCTGCCGTGCTCACCATCGACGAAGGGATCGCCAGGCTGCGGCTCCCGTCACTCAAGGGAATCATGGCCGCCAAGAAGAAGCCGATCGAATCGAAGCCGGCCGCGCTGGGGCCGGTAACCCTCACCGTCGAAAAGCTCGAGCTTCCCCCCGAACGCGCCGCGGGCCGGATCGTCGGCGAAGGCCCCGACGCGGTGCCCGAACTGGTCCGGCTGCTCCGCGACGAGGCGAAGGTGCTCTGATGACCAAGATTCTCGCGTTCGCCGAAATCCGGGGCGGTTCTCCCCGCAAGACCGCGTTCGAATCGATTACCGCGGCGCGGAAGGCCGCCGACCAATCGGGCGGCGGTGAGGTCCACGCGCTCGCGATCGGCGCGACCGGTATCCAGGGCGCCGCCGAACAGCTGGGCCGCTACGGCGCCGATGTGGTGTTTTGCGTCGAGCACCCGGCGCTCTCCCGCTCCAGCCCCGAGGTGTTTGCCGCAACGGTGGCGGAGCAGATCAAAGCCGGCGGCTACCGGGCGGCGTTTTTCGCCGCATCGGCCGAGGGAAGGGATCTGGCGCCGCGGGTTGCCGCCCGCCTCGGTGTGAGCCTGGCGAGCGACATCACTGCCTTCGAGCTTACTGGCGACGCACTGATCGCGCGGCACCCGGCCTACATCGGAAAGGCGATCGCCATCCTCCGGCTCACCGGCACACCGGCGCTCGTCTCGCTCCGTCCGGGGGCGGTGGCTCCGGTCGAACAGCCTCGAGCGGGCCGGGTGGAGAAGCTCCCGCCCGCGCTGGATCCAGCCAGGGCCCGCGTCGTCGTGACCGCGGTCACCGAACGCGCCGCGGCGCGCCTCGATCTCGGCGAAGCGCCGGTCGTGGTGAGCGGAGGCCGGGGTCTCAAGGCAGCGGAGAACTTCAAGCTGGTGGAGGATCTCGCCGCGGCGTTCGGCAACGCCGCCGTGGGCGCGACACGCGCGGTCACCGATGACGGCTGGCGGCCCTCCACCGACCAGATCGGCCAGACCGGACGCATGGTGAGCCCGGCACTCTACGTCGCCATCGGAATATCCGGCGCAATCCAGCATCTTGCGGGGATGCGCACCGCCAGAGTGATCGTCGCCATCAACCGAGACAAAGATGCGCCGATCTTCAAGGTGGCGGACTACGGCATCGTCGGCGATCTCTTCGAAGTGGTGCCCCGCCTCACGGAGGAGATTAAGAAGGCACGGATGGACCACTGACGTGGCCGCCATCCTCCCTCTGCGGCACCAGGTCCCGCTTCCCCTCGACCGGCTCATCCTGCGGGACGCTCCGAACCCAGACGCGCTCGAGATGGACGTGCTCTTCGTCGGCGCGGGGCCCGCGGGCCTGGCGGGCGCGATCGAGCTGGCATGTCTGGTGCAGCGGGATGGCTCGCTCGGCGAAGTGAACATCGGTGTCCTCGAGAAGGCCGGTGCGCTCGGAGAACACAATCTGTCCGGGGCGGTAGTGAACCCGCGGGTATTTCGCGAGCTCTTTCCCGACCTGCCGGTCGAGGAACTTCCCTTTCGCGGCCGGGTCGATCGCGAGGAGGTCCGGTTTCTCACCCGTCGCGGCGGCATCCGGATTCCGACTCCACCCACGATGCGGAATCACGGGTACTACGCGGCGTCGCTCTGCGAGATGGTCCGGTGGCTCGGCGAAAAAGCGGAAGGCCTCGGCGTCAACATCTTCGCGGGGTTCCCCGCCGACGCGCTCCTCGTGGAGGGCTCCCGTGTTCGGGGCGTACGCACCGCGCCGGCGGGACTCGACCGGGATGGCACGCCGGGCGCCGAGTACCAGCCGCCCACCGATCTCACCGCCCGCGTCACCGTGCTCACCGAGGGGACCCGGGGCGCGCTGTCGCAAGCCTGGCGTCAGTGGCAGGATGTCGGGAGTCCTAACCCGCAGATCTTCGCGCTGGGCGTCAAGGAAGTGTGGGAAGTGGCGCGGCCGCTCGATCATGTCGCGCATACGATGGGGTGGCCGCTGCCCAGGAGCGCCTTCGGCGGGACCTTCATGTACCCGATGGGCCCGGCGCAGGTCGCACTCGGGCTGGTGGCGGGGCTCGATGCGCCTGATGCCAGGTTCGATGTGCACCAGCTGTTCCAGGAGATGAAGCTCCATCCCTTCTTCCGGCAGCACCTTGAAGGCGGACGGCTGCTCGAATGGGGCGCCAAGACTATTCCCGAGGGCGGCTACTGGAGCATTCCCGACCGCCTCTCGGGCGACGGCGTGCTCATGGCGGGTGACTGCGCGGGTTTCGTGGATGTGGCGTCGCTCAAGGGAATTCATTACGCCATGCAGTCCGGGGTCTTCGCGGCCCGGTCGGCGTTTCAGGCGCTCAAGGCCGGGGACCCTTCGGCCGCGACGCTGGCGTCCTACGACCGGCAGATCCGGGACAGCTATGTTGCCCAGGATCTCCGGAAGACCCGGAACATGCGGCTGGCCTTCAAGCACGGTTTTACCCTCGGCGGTGTCGAGAACGGCTTGATGACCCTGACCGGCGGCGCGTTTCCGGGTTGGCGCATCGCCATCGAGGAGGACGCCGCCGAGCCCCGGACCACCGGACCGGCGGAGCCGTTCAGACCGGATAACGTGCTCACGTTCGGGAAGCTCGACGCCGTTTTCAAATCGGGCAACGCGACCCGCGATACGGTGCCCTCGCATCTGCTCGTGGGCCGCGACGTGACGGCCGAAGTCGCCGACTTTTACGCGCATCTGTGTCCGGCGGGCGTCTATGAGCGCACCGCCGAAGGATTACGGGTGAATCCTCCCAACTGCATCGACTGCAAGGCCACCGACGTCCTCGGTCCCCGCTGGACCCCCCGGGAGGGGGGGAGCGGACCGAAGTACAGGCTGATGTGACTCTCACATAACGCCTCCAGGGGCTTCGCGGTCAGCTCCAGCATCTCTGGGCGCCGGCGGACGGCTATCTCCTCGACGCGGGGACCAGCGCCGATTTGATGATCGCCAAGGTGCGGCTGGCCCTGACGACCGTTCTGCTCACCGTCCCGCTCAGCACGGTCGCGGTGCTGTTCGCACTGGCGGGTGAAGCGATCCGGATTCCCAAGCGAGACGAGCAGGTGCGGATCACGGTCAGCGCGGGGGTCGCCTGTTGAGCTCGGGAGGGCGATTGGTGACCAGCCCCTGACCACTGACCACTGACCACTGACCCCTACAGTTTTTCCACCTGTCCCAGAAACAGAATCGTCCCCGACAGCCTCTCCCGGATGGCGAACAGGAACGGCCGGTCGAACTGAACGGTGGCCGGTGCAGAGGTCACTCCGATCCCCACCGACGTCGCTGCGGCCGCGGTCGTGCCCTCCTCGTTGAGGTCCATGAATGTTTTCTGAATCACCTTCGTGATGAAAAGATTTCCCGCGATGCTTCCGCCCAGCATGCGGGAAAAATCGGCGCGGTCGGGATCGAACGCGATCCGCATCCCCAGCGCGCTCAGATCGCTCGCGAGCTCGCGCTTGAACTCGAGCCGGAACCGGGGAAGCATGAGCCCGATTTTGTGCTCCGCGAGCGAGCCCGTCCACTCCGTCCATCGCGCCGCGTCGAGTCCGTCCGTCAGATCGGCCAGGGAGCGCCCTGGGGCGGGAAGGACGAGCGTCATCGCGAACGCGCCGTTGCCGTACAGCAGCTCCACCATCTCGTGACCCGGCACCGAAGCGTAGCGGAGCGGCTCGGGCTCGAGCCGCATCGTGGGAACGTCCCGCGTCGATCCGTCGGCTGCGTGGAACGGAAGGTTTTTGGTGCTCTTCGGATCGAAGGCGACCCGCCAGCTCCCCTTGAAGTAGATCGCGTTGATGAGGAACATGACCTCGTCCGGCGCAATCTGGTCGAGGATGGCCGGAATCTTTCCCTTCGTCTTGTCGGTCACCCACTGATTGATCGCCGTGAGCGTCGACGGCGCGGCAAAATCGAGCGTCCGGATCTCGGCGTCAAAGCTGGTTCGACCCGCGTCGAGAAAGGCCTGGGCGAAGGGGATCCCGGCCCGCGCCCAGATCGAATTCGCGATGGCGAAATCGACTCTCGGGTCGAGGCCCCGGAGCAGGTCGATCAGGCTCCGGTATCCGGCGTTGATCTCCTCGATCGGCGCGCCTTCCAGCGCGAGGGCGACGCGCATCGAGTCGAGCGTCGTGCCGGCGGCGCCGTTCAGCGTCATGCCAAGGGCCATCGAGGCGCTGGTGGGCGAGAGGAAAATGTTGTCCCCCGGCTGCGCCCGCTGCACCTCGCGGAACACGCCGAATGCGAACTGGTTGCCCGCCGAGACGAGACGCACTTCGGCCGGCGAGAGGGCGCGGGGAAGCGCGGTGAGCAGGGGCGGCGGGCCGGACTGTTCGGTGGGGCCGGAGCAGGCGGCGAGGATCAGAAGTGTGGCCGGTCGAAAAGACGTGTGTCCCGGCATGCGATCACCTCGGACGGCGGCGGCCGGCCCGGAACATCGGCCGTTTACCGGATGGGCGTGGTGAGTGGCAGAAGGTCGTGGGCGCTGATCGCCAGCTCGTCATCCGCCGCGCTCGAGGAATAGTCGATCTCGATCCGGGTCGGATAGCCGTAGCTTGGGTCGTACGCCGCGGAGAAATACGATGCCTTCCGGTCGAGGGCGTCTTCGATGAGGTCGAAAAGGTCGGCCACCGTCGGCACATAGCTCAGGAGCGCCACCTCGACGTCGGCGCCGGAATCCTGAAATTCCGCCGCGGTTACCGCTCCAGCCTGCACCGTGACGGTCATCTGGCGTCCGCCCAGCAGGCAGAAACAGCTCCGGTTCACCTCGTAACTGTAGGACTGGCTGCCCAGAGTGCGCCAGCGGGCGCGGGCCGCCTCCAGGGAGTCGCGCTCCCCGGGGGCGGTCGGCGCTTCACAGGCCAGCCCGGCGAGGAGCAGCAGGGCGATGGGGAGGAAGGGGCGGCGGGTCATGGTACCGGATGGACGTGCACGGGGCGTGCCTGAGGCACAGATCGGCAAGTCGTTGCCCTGTATGACCCCGGTTTGGAGGCTCGTGCCGCTGTGACGCCCGGGGGGTCAGGGGACGTGTCGAACCGACACGCCCCCGGGCTATTCTCCGAGGATCTTGATGATCACGCGCTTCTTGCGTTGGCCGTCCCATTCCCCGTAAAAGACCCTCTGCCAGGGCCCCAGATCGAGCTTGCCGCGGGTGACCGGAACGATGACTTCGTGCCCTATCGTGAGACTCCTCAAGTGCGCCGCGGCATTGTCCTCCCCGGTCTCATTATGTCGGTACCGGGCGGGGTCCCAGGGAGCCACGGTATGCTCCAGCCAGTGCAGAATGTCGTGCCAGAGTCCCGACTCGCGGTCGTTAACGAAGACCGATGCCGAAATGTGCATTGCGGAAACCAGCGCCATTCCCTCCCGAATTCCGCTCTGCGAGAGCTGCAATATCACCTCGTCGGTGATGTCGATGATCTCCTGGCGCTGCTTCGTTTCGAACCAGAGGTAGTGGGTATGGTGCATGCCCGGAATCTACTGACAGCGCCGCATTAATATCCCCGCCATGGACAATCTCTGTCACACGCTGGTAGGCGCCGCCCTCGCGGAAGCCGGTCTCCGTCGGCGCACCCGTTATGCAACGGCAGCGCTCATCCTCGGGGCGAATCTTCCCGATTTCGACATACCCGTTGCGTTGACGAGGTACGGACTCGGCTTCCGCCGGGGGATCACCCACGGGATTCTCGCGCTCGTCGTGCTGCCGTTCCTGCTGACGGGGGCGATCCTGCTCTGGGCGCGGTGGAGAGGAGCAGGGCGGGACGTCATTCCGCGTCAGCTGCTGCTGCTCTCCGCCCTCGCGATCCTCACCCATCCCGTGCTCGATTGGATGAACGTCTACGGGATGCGCTGGCTCATGCCTTTCGACGGCACGTGGTTGTACGGAGACAGCCTGTTCATCATCGATCCCTGGCTCCTGCTGATGCTCGGGATCGGCTGGCTCGCGGGCCGCCGTTCGCGATTGAACGGTGGCGAGGGCGGCGCCCGGGACGGCGAGCGCGTCGCCCGATTGATGGGGGCAGCGAGCGCCGTCTATGTCCTCGTCATGGTGGGCGTGACCACACTGGGGCGGCAGGTGGCGGCGCGGGATCTCGGGCTCGCGGATCCCTCGCGGAAGCAGCTCATGGTCGCGCCCCCCTTGCTCGCCTCGTGGCGCCGGGAGGTGATCGTCGACACCGGCGAGGGATATCGCTTTGGCGAGATCGACTGGCTTCCTCGGCCCGCGCTCCGCCTGGTCGCAGGAGAAATTCCGAAACAGCTGGAGGCACTCCGCGGCGTACCGTACAGCGTGGCCCTCGAGAACCTGCTCGGGTGGGCGCGGTTTCCGTTCGTTGAGCGAATCGGCGATCGGATCTACGTGGACGACGCGCGGTATGGCGCGAGCGGGGGGAGTTTCGCGAGGGTGATGATTGGTGAGCGGTGAGCGGAAAACGGTATGCAGTGAGCGGTAAGCGGGACAAGCTCTTCCCGCTCACCGCTCACCGCTCACCGCCTGGTCGGCGCCCGCCTGAGCAGGGAGAACAGCACCCCCCCCGTCAGCAGTCCCACGATGACGCCGAGGGAGATGGCCGTCGAGACGTGAATCCAGGCGCTCAATCCCATTTTGAGACCCACGAACACCAGAATGGCCGCCACCGCCGGCTTGAGATACTGGAACCGGTCGATCGTGCCGGAGAGCACGAAGTAGAGCGCCCGGAGGCCGAGGATGGCGAAGACATTCGAGCTGTAGACGATGAACGGGTCGCGGGTCACCGCGAAGATCGCCGGAATGCTATCGATCGCGAAGACCAGGTCGCTCCACTCCACCACGAGCACCACCAGGAAGAGCGGCGTCGCGAACCACGCTCGGTGCATCCGGACGAAGAAGTGGTCTTGCTCGTAATCTGCCGTGACGCGCACGAAGCGGCGCGCCAGCCGCACGATCGGATTCTTTTCCCCTTCAATCGGAGCGAGCCCTTCGGCCCGGAACATCCGGATGCCGGTGATCACCAGGATGCCGCCAAAGACCCAGGTGATCCAGTGAAACCGCTGCAGCAGCAGCGCCCCCAGGGCGATCATGATGCCGCGCATCACGATGGCGCCGAAGATGCCCCACTTGAGCACCCGAGGCTGCAGCACCGGGGGCACCGCGAAGTACTGGAAGATGAGGAGGAAGACGAAGAGGTTGTCGACGCTGAGCGACAGCTCGATCAGATACCCGGAGTAGAACTCCAGCGCCAGCGTGGCGCCCTCGCGCCACCAGATGAACAGCCCGAAGCAGACCGCGAGGGTGGCGACCCCCGCGCTCCAGGTCCCCGCTTCCCGGACGCCGAGCACGTGAGTGCGCCGGTTGAGCACGCCGAGGTCGATGGCGAGGAGCGACACAACCAGGGCGGTGAAGCCGATCCAGATTCCCGGCTCATGATGGGGCACGAATCAGCCGCGCATCGCCATCAGCGCGGCCACCCTGGCCGCGGTGGGGGGATGGGTGCTGAACAGCGACAGCATTCCGCCCCCGTGCGCCGCGAGCGGGTTCACCTGCGCCAGCGGCGCGGCGGCAGGGATCACGTTCATCGGGATCTGGCGGGCCAGCGCGTCGAGGCGCGTGAGCGCGCTGGCCAGCGGCTCCGGCCGCCCCAGGATCTGGGCGCCCACGCGGTGCGCCTCGAACTCCCGGCGGCGGGAGAGCGCCATCTGGATGATCATCGCCGCGATCGGCGCGAGGATGAGCAGCGCGAGACCGAGATAGGGGTGCCGGTCGCCGTCGTCATCGCCGCCGATGAAGAGCATCCGGGGGAGGAACCGACCGCGCCCGCGATCCCCGCCGCGACCGCCTTCTCGGGGCTTCGCCAGGTGGCGAACGCGTTCGGCTGCTCCTGGCCTGCGATCGCCACCACCGGCATCGGGAGCCCGGCCCGCTGGCGGAGCCGGTCCACCTTGTCATAGACCTCCGGCGCCTGCTCGTGGGTGACGACCCGGGCGCCGTGCATCTTGAGGACGATCCGGTCGGAGAAGTAGTACATGATGAAGTTGAACGCGCCGCCGATGAACAGGGCCATCAGGCCCGTGAGGAGCACGAATGTCTTGGCGTTGTTGGTCATCGTCCAATCCTCTCTCGGGTCCACATACGAAAAAGCGAGACCTCGTCCTCCCGCCCGTGCGGGTGACGAAGGTCTCGCTCTGAAGCGAAAGCCGATGGCTTTCGCAGCCCCGGGAACCGTGCCGGCCGCCGGCCGACAGTCTTGACGATTCCGCGGTCCGCCTTCCGGCGGATGAGCTACTCCCCTTCCTTCGGGGTGGAAAATACCGTCCTCCGCCCCACGGAGTCAAATCCGAGGGGCTCCCCGTTCTTCCGCCCGGTGTTAGGTTCTCTCCTCCTCAACCGTCCCTTCGCGTCGGGAGAATAGATGCAGGATCAGGATCGCGAACCGGTCGTTACGATTTGCCTGCTGGCGGCGCTGGCGGACGGGGTGCGCTCGCCGGAGGAGCAGGCCCAGTTCGAGCGCATTGTGGCGCGGCTGGGCGGAACGCCGGTGACGGACGGCAATGCCACGCTCGCCGAGGCGGCCGGGCGGCTCTCGTCTCCGGAAGCCCGGCGGCTCGCCTACGAGATGGCGGTGTCGGTGGTGTATGCCGACGGCGAAGCGAACGACCGGGAGCGGGAATTCCTGAATGAGCTCCGCGCCGCTCTCGCGCTGGCGGACGACGGGGTCGAGTCGCTGGACCAGGAGGCGCTCGCGCTCGCCGAAGCGCCCCCTGGCGCGGGAACCCCGGAGCCCGACGGCGATCGCAAGATTCCGCGCGCACTCTACGCCTCGCAGGGCGGGATCCCGACGGTGTCTCCCGATGCCGCGCTCGATCACTTCATCAGAAAGCAGGCGCTCCTCACCGGCGCGCTGGAGCTCCTGCCGCAGAACATCGCGTCGCTCGCGATCATCCCGCTCCAGCTGCGCCTGGTCTACCGGATCGGCACCGACTACGGGCAGCAGCTCGAAGCGGGCCAGATCCGCGATCTGCTCGGCGCAATGGGGATCGGGGCGGCGGCGCAGGTGCTCGACGGGATGTCGCGCCGCATCATCGGCGGACTCGGACGGGGGCTCTTCAGATCGGTCCTCGGTGGCATCGTGGGGGGGACCGCGGGCGCCGCGGCGGGGGCCGGGCTGTCGTTCGTCACCACCTACGCGCTGGGTCATGCCGCCAAGCAGTACTACGCGCAGGGCCGCGAGCTCTCCAGGGAAGACCTCGCCGCGCTCTACCGGAAATTCCGCGAGGAGGCGGAAGCGATTCTCCCCAGCGCGCAGGAGCAGATCCACCAGCAATCACAACACATGGATTTTCCGAAGCTGCTCGCCTCGATTCGGGGAGTCCCCGCGGCGAGCTGACGCTACCAGGGTGGCTCCGCGACGTGGTGCGGATCATCCAGCACGAGGGCGCTCGCGAGGGCGCCCTCGGGCGTTTCGTGCTGCCCCTCGGGGATGATCAGCAGGGCGTTCGCCCGGACCATCGAGGTGAGAATGCCTGAGCCCTGGGGGCCGGTGAGGCGCACGCTGAGCTCCGCCCCTTCGCTGCGCTCAGGGTGACACTCGTCCACCACTGCGCGGAGGAAGTGCTGGAGCTTCGGCCCCAACCGGATCGGCTCCACGACCCGTACCGTCACCGTGCGGCGGAAGGGCAGCGCGTGGCCCATCATCTTCCTGATCGCGGGGCGGACGAAGAGCTCGAACGTCACCATCGTGCTGACCGGATTCCCCGGCAGGCCGATCCAGGGCATTCCCCGGAGAAGTCCGAACCCGACCGGTGCGCCGGGGCGCATCCGAAGCTTCCAGAATCCCAGCTCGGCTCCGAGGCCATCCATCACCGCCCGCAGGTGATCGTGCTCTCCGACACTGATTCCGGCGGTGGTGACGAGGAGATCGCAATCTCCGGCGCGGGCCAGATGCTCGCGAAGGCTGTCGGGGGTATCCCGCGCGATTCCCAGATTCACCGGCACTCCGCCGGCCAGCCGGACTAGCGCCTGCAACGTGTGACTGTTCGAGCTCGACACCTTCCGTCCGGAAATGATGGCCTCCGGCTGGTCCACGTCCACGATCTCGTCGCCGCTGCCCAGGATGCCTACTCTCGGGCGACGGAACACCATCGGGTGCGCTTCGGCGAGCGACGCGAGGACGCCGAGCGCCGCCGCGCCGAGCTCGGTGCCCGCGGGAAGCGCCACCGCCCCGATCCGGATGTCCTCCCCCCGCTGCCGGATGTTCACCCCGCAGTCGCGATCGTTCGTGATGGTGACGGTCGCCGCCCCGTGGTCGGTATCCTCCTGCCGGATTACCGAATCGGCGCCCTTCGGCAGCGGCGCGCCGGTGAAGATCCGCGCGCACCCTCCGGCGCCGACGGCGCGCGTCGGGAATGCGCCGGCGGGAATCACCTCGACGACGCGGAGACGCCGCGGATTCGCAGCGGTGGCGCCGCGCACATCCGACGAACGAGCGGCATAGCCGTCCATCGCCGAGTTGGCCCAGGGAGGAATGTCGAGGGGGCTGATCGCGTCTTCGGCGAGGACGCTGCCAAGGGCGTCGTCGAGCGGAATGCGGAGCGGGGGCTGCCGGCGGACGGCGGCGAGAATCCGGGACGCCGCCACGGCGGGAACCAGGGGCGCCGTCACGGCGCGAGCGGCTTGGCCTGCTCCATGACCATCGCGGTCAGCACGGTGAGCCACATCGTATCGGTGAAGTGCAGCACCCGGATGGGCGCGTGGTATTTGTGATCGTCGGTGACGACGGCGATCCAGAGGGCGGCATTCGGCAGGGCAGGATCGTAGAGCGGCGCCTTGGCGACTTCCTTCCGGTACACCTCGATCTTCGGAATGGGAGCCTGCTTGAAGCCCTCGACCAGCACGATGTCCATGTCCATGAAGTACCGGCGCGTCAGGTCCTCGGGACCGGTCTCGTCCGGCCGCCGCTCGAAGACCACCCGGAGCTCGGGCGATGCGACCAGCACGGCGTCGGCATTCCCTTCGTGGAAGTGCCGCCACGAATCGGTGCCGTCGCGGTCGGCGTCGACCGGGTGGGAGGCGTGCTTGATGGTCGCCACCCGGCGCTTCTGGCGATGGAACTCGTGCGCCAGGGCGGCGACCAGGGTGGTCTTCCCGGCATTCTTGTGTCCGATCACAGAAATGATTTTGGTCACGGCGCCATCCCGTTCGCCCGGACCAGGTCATCCGGGGTGTTCACGTTGAAAAACATCCGGGCAGGGTCGCCGAACGCCCTGAGCTCGGCCTCCGGCACGACACGCACCCGCACCGCCTCGTGAAAGGCGATTGCACGAAGATCGCCCCGTTCGATGGCTGCCGCCATTGCCGGCCCGGTTGCCGGGCCGTACCCGGCGCAGAGCGGCTCCACCCCGCGCCGCCCCCCGCTCGCCGGAATTACGACATCCGCGGCGGCAAGACCCTCGGCCAGCGCGGCGATCAGGCCGGCAGTGACGAAGGGCATGTCCCACGCAACTGCCACCACCGGCGCCGGAGCCTCGAGGACGGCGGTGTGAAGGCCGGCCAAGGTACCTCCCCCGGGGATCCGGTCGGGGACCACGCGGAGATCCTCGCGCCAGCTCCCGGCGTCCGGGGCGTTGGCGACCAGCAGGGGGAGCGAGCCCAGTCCTTCGAGAAAGGCCGCCACCAGACGATCCAGGATGCGATGTCCGCCGACTTGGAGCAAGCCCTTGGGGAGCCCGTCCATGCGGGAGGACTTACCCCCGGCGAGAATAGCGCCGTAAACAAGCGCCATCAGCTTTCGGCCCTCAGCCTTCAGTCAGGGCCATCAGCTTTCGCTGACGGCTGACGGCTGACGGCTGAAGGCGCTCCATGCATCGCCGGCGCCCCGCTGACGGCGCGCCCTACAAGCACCATCCCCGTCCGCCGAGCAATCTCCACCGCAAGCGTCGACGGCACCGACGGCGTCGCCACCCACGCCAGCCCGGCGCGCGCGGCCTTCGCGGCCAGCTCCGCGGAAATGCGCCCGGTTACCAGGAGGCCCTGTCCGGTGACGGGGCGCCGCGCCAGGAGGCAGGCGCCGATCACCTTGTCCACCGCATTGTGGCGTCCGATGTCCTCGGCATGGGCAAGGAGACTCGTCCCGTCGGTGAGTGCCGCGGCATGAATCCCTCCGGTATCGCGATAACGCTCGCCGCTGGCGAAGAGCGCCTTGAAGAGTCCCCGCATGGCTTCCGGTACCGGGGGGTCGCCCCGGCGCGCCGCCGGGGCAAACGAATCGGCGTCGGCGAGGAAGATGCTCACCGCGCCGCATCCCGAGGCGAGCACCGGCTTCCGGCCCTCCGCCGTCACGGCAGCCACGCGCTCAGGTGGGATTTCGGCCCAGAAGCCCAGGTCGGTCGCGCAGGGCCGGAGCTTCAATTCGTCGATCCCTTCGATGTACCCCTCTCCCGCCAGCCAGCCGACCGCGAGCTCTTCCAGGAGATCCGGCGTGCACATCCAGGTTACGGCCGGCGCCCCGTTGACCTCGAGCCAGACCGGGACCTCTTCCACGGCCGCCTGTTCGCCCATCCGGCCCCCGCGCTTCGGGGGCCTCTGGGGCTCAGGTCTCTCCGGTGCAGTCGGCATACAGTGTGGCATCCTCCGCGACCCGCACCCGCGCGAGCGTGACGCCCTGCGGGAGGCCTGCAGCAATCTGTCGGAAAAGGAGACGCGCCAGCGCTTCGCAGGTCGGCAGGGCGCGTCCGTAGGCGAACTCCGGCACATCCAGGTTGAGGTGACGTCCGTCGAGCCGACCGGTTACCTCCTCCGCAAGGATCCGGTCGAGCCCGGGGAGGTCGAGAATCATATCGGTCTCACGGTCGAGCGGGCCGCTGACCGTGACGCTGCAGCGATAATCGTGAGCATGGCCCGGCTCGTCCGCAGTCCACCCGAACCGGCTTCTGTTTTCCTCCGCGCTCCACTGGGGCTTGAAGTAGCGGTGCGTCGCGCGGAAGCCGAGGCTGCGGGTGAGCGAGACGGACATCGGGCCCGGGTTCTCAGAACGGCCGGTGGAAGGCGTAGCTCAGGCCGACCGAGTACCAGCCGTTCGTCACCCATTCCTTCCCTCCGGAAATCACGGCCGGCTTGCTCGGATCGGTGGACGGCGGCGCGCGGAAGGCCGGCGGGTAGCTGATTTGCCAGAAGGTGCTGCGTGCTTCGATCCTGAGGAAGAGCCGCTCGGCGAGGAATATCCGCGCCCCGATGCCGGGGGTGATCGCGAGCTTGGTTCGGAATTTGAAATCGGTTGAGTCCTGCGGCGTGCTCCCCGCGAGCACGAGACCGAACCCGCCGCTGACGAACGGCGCGATCCGGTGCCAGGTCTTTCCGCCGGTCATATTGAACTGGAGAATTCCTTCCACGACGGTCACGCTCTGCTGCACCGGTCCGCTCCTGGCGGTTTCGATCGGCTTGCTCGGATCGATGATGAACCGGTCGAGGCTACCGTAACTTCCCTGAAGCCCGATGGTGATCGTCCCCGAGGCGAGAAAATCGTAGCGCAGGCCGACGGTCATCCCCTTGTGCGGCGCCGCGCCGGTCTGCCCGCCCACGCCGTTGAAGTAGCCGACCGTCGTACCGATGAACTGGCCGTATCGGAGGGTCCGATAGGGGGAGCTGTTAGGGTCGTGCCCGACCTGTGCGGCGGCGGAGCGGGCAACCAGCAGGAGGGCGAGCACGGATAACGCGCGGAATCGCATGCGGAGCTCAGCTGTCATGGAGCGCGCGCCCGGTCATGTCGGACGGTTGCTCGAGGGCCAGGAGATGAAGGATGGTGGGGGCGACATCGCACAGGGCGCCGCCCCGGCGGAGAGCGTTGAACCCGGTGTTGAGCGCCACGAATGGGACCGGATTCGTGGTGTGCGCGGTGTGCGGTCCGCCGGTGGCGGGGTCGATCATGACCTCGCAGTTGCCGTGGTCCGCCGTCACCAGGAGCCGCGCCCCGGTGGACTCGCAGGCCGCCACGATGCGGCCGAGGCAGCGGTCCACCGTTTCGACCGCGGTAATGATGGCCGGCGCCACACCGGTGTGTCCCACCATGTCGGCGTTCGCAAGATTGCAGAGCAGAAAATCGTGATCCCGCGATCGCAACGTGCGGCAGAGCACATCGGTCACGCCCTCGGCGCTCATGGCTGGCGCCAAGTCGTAAGTCGCCACGCGCGGCGACGGCACCATCTCCCGCTCTTCCCCCCGGTACGGGGGCTCGGCGCCGCCATTGAAGAAATAGGTCACGTGGGGATACTTCTCCGTTTCGGCGGTGCGGAACTGGGTTCGGCCGGCGTTGGCGAGCCGCTCGGCGAGGATGCGCGCCAGACTGAAAGGAGGGAATGCCTGAGGGAAAGGAAAGGTCGCATCGTACCGCGTCATAGTGACCACATCGAGACGCGGGCGCTCTCCCACCGGGAAGGCATCGAACCCCGGCATCGCGAGGGCGCGAACGATCTGGCGCATCCGGTCGCTGCGGTAGTTGAAGCAGAGCACCGCGTCGCCGTGCGTGAGCGTCGCGTCCGGGGCGCCGTCCCGGGTGAGCACGATCGGCCGCACGAACTCGTCGGTCTCTCCGCGGGCATAGGCGTCGCGTACCGCCTGCACCGGATCGGTGGCCGGCATGCCGGTGCCATGCACCAGCAGCTCGGACGCGAGCCGGGTGCGGTCCCACCGGTTGTCGCGATCCATGGCGAAGTAGCGGCCCACCAGCGAGGCGATGGCCGCGCGCGGCCCCGCGATGTGCGCGAGGTCCTTGGCGAGCCGGGCGACGAACTCCGCGGCCGACTTCGGAGGGGTGTCCCGTCCGTCGAGGAATCCATGCACCGCGATGCGCGGGACGCCGAGCCGTACCCCGAGCTCGACACACGCCAGGAGATGGGTGTCGATCGCGTGCACACCGCCATTCCCGACGAGGCCCATGAGGTGCAGAGTGCCGCCGCTCTTCCGGAGCGCGTCGCCCATGTCGAGAAAGGGGGGCAGCCGGTAGAACTCGCCGCTCGCGATGTACTGGGAGATCCGAACGAGATCCTGGGTGACGACCCGGCCGGCACCGAGATTCAAGTGACCCACTTCGCTGTTGCCCATCTGTCCCTCGGGAAGTCCGACGGCTGTGCCGCTGGCGTCGAGCAGCGTGCGGGGGGACGAAGTCCAGAGACCGTGCCAGACCGGCGTGTGCCCGAGCTCGATTGCGTTGCCTTCGCGCTCTTCGCGGTATCCCCAACCGTCCAGGACCACCAGGGCCACGGGCGCGCCGCTCGTTGGGCCGTTTGACATGCTCCTCCGCGGCGTCTACAATGCCGGATCGTGATGGTCGTGCCGCAATCTAGTCCTCCCCTCCGCCGCCTACCAGCCTCGTTGTGCGTGGGCGTCGCGCTCGTCGGAAACCTCGTCGCGCAGGCGCCAGTACGTCTCGCAGAGGAGACGGCGTTGTTTCGCGAGCCCGGCGGCCTGCGTCTCATTTCACTGGTTCCGGGGCAAAGGCTTCAGCCTGGGCGCGCGTCGGGAAACTTCGTTGAAGTCACCCTGACAGGATGGATATTTACCGCCTCGACCAGGCCCGACCGGCGCGACGGGTTCGCACTATCGGTGAGCGCCGCGGGCGGCGAGAACCTCCGCGCCGCACCCGACGGAGCGGTACTCGGCCGCGCGGTGGAAGGCGCGCTCTTCAACCGGGTCGGCTCTCGCGGCGGATGGACCCAGGTGCGGCGCGCAGGCTGGATTGCGCGGGGCGCCGTCGGTGAGCGAACCCTTCCGGCGCCCGCTTCGGCTCCCAGGGAATCGACCCAGGTGGCGCCACCGTCGCCCTCGAGTCCGCAGGAGGGGCCTGCTTCGGCGCCTGCGGCGCCTCGCACCGACTCGCTCCGGCGCGGGGCGCTCAAGCCGGGTGCCGTGATTCAGCAAACGCCCGACGGCGAGGCGCTCGCGACGCTCACGTCCCCCGCGCTCGTCACCCTGGGCGAGCGGGATCGCGAATGGGTGAAAGTATCGCTCGAAGGGTGGCTGCGGGCCCGCGACGTGCAGGGAAACGTCGCGCCGCTTCCCGCGGTGACCGCCGCGATGCTGCGGGAAAATCCGGACAAGTACGTCGGGCAGACAGTGGAGTGGCGGCTGCAGTTCCTCGCGCACCAGCAGGCCGACGAGCTGCGGCCGGAAATGCCGCTGCGGCATGCCTACCTGCTCGCGCGCGGGCCGCTCCCGGAGACGGGCTTCGTGTACGTTCTGGTTTCCAAACAGCAGGCGGATCAGCTCCAGGGGCTCAAGCCGCTCGATGAAATGTCGGCGACGGTGACGGTGCGAACGGCCCGGACCCGGTATCTCGCCACTCCGGTGGTCGAGCTGGTCCGGGTGGGCAGCGGGAAGTGAGGGACGGATGAATGAGCAGCTGAAGCAGCGGATCATCCGCCGGCTGGAGACGCTGGCGGACGAGCGCGGCTACCAGATCCTCGATTTCGTCGAGTTCCTGGAGAGCAAGTACGCTGCGCGCGCGGCGCCGTCGAACCTGTTCGCCAAGATCTCCGAGGGGATCGAGGACACCATGCGCGCCGCCCGGATTCCCATCAAGGCCATCAGCGGGACCACCGGGCTCATGGACAGCGCGGGCAAGGTGATGAAGGGCGTGGCCGCCGCGGCGCAGAGCGTGGTGGACGAGGCGATCCAGGCGGCGGAAACCCCCAAGGCCGTGCCGGCCGACCCCGAGGCGCCGAAGGTTGTCCCCCCGAAGACTCCCGGTTAATCTTCAAGATGATTCCCGCCCGACTCCCCACCGGATGAGCTCCCTCAGGCCGGGCGTCGCGCTGACGTTCGACGACGTCCTGCTCGCCCCCCGTCACAGTACCGTCCATCCGCGCGACGTTTCGACCGCCAGCCGATTCTCCCGGGGTATCCCGCTGTACATTCCGCTCGTCTCCGCCGCCATGGACACCGTGACGGAGTCCGAGATGGCCATCGCGATGGCGCGCGCCGGCGGTCTCGGCATCATCCACAAGAACATGGCGGTGGACCGGCAGGCGGGTGAGATCGACCGGGTCAAGCGGAGCGAGAGCGGGATGATCCGCAATCCGATCACGCTGGGTCCCGACCGGCCGCTTCGGGAAGCCGCCGTGCTCATGCGCCGCTTTCATATTTCCGGCGTGCCGATCGTGGACGGGAACGGCCGCCTCATCGGCATCATCACCAATCGCGACCTGCAGTTCGAGCGGGACCTCGAGCAGCCGATTCACCAGGCGATGACGAAGGAGAATCTGGTGACCGCGCCAGTGGGCACGACGCTGGAGGAAGCCGAGCGCACGCTGGCGAAGCACCGGATCGAGAAGCTCCCGGTGGTGGACGCCGACGGCGTGCTGCGCGGACTGATCACGGTGAAGGACATCTTCAAGCGGCGGGAGCACCCCAACGCCAACAAGGACCAGCACGGTCGGCTCCGGGTGGGGGCCGCGGTCGGCGCGGGGGCGGAGGACCTCGAGCGGGCCCGCGCGCTGGTCGATGCCGGGGCGGACGTGCTGGTGGTGGACTCGGCCCACGGCCACAGCTTCGGCGTCCTCGACACGCTGGACACGCTGCGGCAGCGCTTTCCCGACGTGCAGCTGGTCGGCGGCAACGTGGCGACCGAGGAGGGCGCCCGCGAGCTGGTGCGGCGGGGTGCGGATGCGGTGAAGGTCGGCATCGGTCCGGGGAGCATCTGCACGACGCGCGTGGTGACCGGTGTGGGCGTGCCGCAGATCACCGCCATCGTCGATTCGGTGCGAGGGGCCGGGGAGGTCCCGGTCATCGCCGACGGCGGCATCAAGTACTCCGGCGACGTGGTGAAGGCCATCGCGGCCGGGGCGGCGTCGGTCATGATGGGCTCGATGCTCGCCGGCACCGAAGAAAGCCCCGGCGAGAGCATCCTCGCCGAAGGGCGGCGGTACAAGCTGATTCGCGGCATGGGAAGCCTGGCGGCGATGCAGGACGGCTCCGCCGACCGCTACTTCCAGGACGGGGAGCTCTCCCCCGGCAAGATGGTCCCCGAAGGGATCGAGGGCCGGGTCCCTTACAAGGGACCGGTCGCGGACGTACTCTATCAGATGGTGGGCGGCCTCCGCAGCGGCATGGGCTACTGCGGCGCGGCCGATCTGGTGTCCCTGCAGCGAGATGTGGAGTTCCTGCGAATCACCCCGGCGGGGCTGCGCGAGTCGCACCCGCATGATGTGACGATCACCCGAGAAGCTCCGAACTACAGCGCCTGAGGGGCAGGGGACCACCCTTCCCCCTTCCCTCTTCCCTTCACCTTCGGTGAGGTACGATGAGTGATGCTCCGCGTGAACAATGGGGCTCCCGGATCGGCTTGATCCTCGCCATGGCGGGGAACGCGGTCGGCCTGGGCAATTTCCTCCGCTTCCCCCGCCAGGCGGTCGAGAACGGCGGCGGGACCTTCATGATCCCGTACTTCGTCGCCTTCCTTCTGGTCGGCATCCCGCTCATGTGGATCGAGTGGGGCGTCGGGCGCCACGGCGGGCTCAGAGGGCACGGCTCGGTTCCCGGGATGTTCGAATCGCTCTGGAAGAACCCGGTCGCCAAATACCTCGGGGTGCTCGGCATCTTCATGCCGCTGGTGGTGCTGATCTACTACTGCTACATCGAGTCGTGGACGCTGGCGTGGACGTTCTTTTCGCTCAAGGGTTCCATGCAGGGTCTGGGCCAGGATGAGATGCGGACGTTTCTCTCCTCCTACCAGGATATGAGCGGGACGGGCTATCACGCCATCTGGGTGCCCTTCGCGTTCTTCGCGGTCACGCTCTTCGTGAATATCTGGATCGTGAGCAAGGGTCTGATGGGCGGGATCGAAAAGCTGGCCAAGATCGGGATGCCGATCCTGTTCATCTTCGCGGCGATTCTGGTGATCCGGGTGCTGTCGCTACCGGGACATGCCGTGGCCGATGCGGCGGGGTGCGGAGGAGCGGCGGCGGGCACCTGCAGCCCCGCCGACGGGCTCAACTTCATGTACACCCCGGTCTGGTCGAAGCTGGGCGATGCCAAAGTCTGGCTGGCCGCGGCGGGGCAGATTTTCTTCACCCTCTCGGTGGGGATGGGGTCGCTGCAGGCGTACGCGTCATACCTCAAGAAGAAGGACGACATGACCCTCTCGGGGCTGGCCACCTGTGCCACCAACGAGACGGCGGAAGTGGTGCTGGGCGGCTCGCTGGCGATTCCCGCCGTGGTCACCTTCTTCGGCGTCACTGGCGCGGTGGCGATTTCAAAGGCCGGCGGATTCGACCTCGGTTTCGTGGCGATGCCGCTGGTGTTCAACCAGCTCCCCGGCGGCCAGATCATGACGGTGGCGGCGGGGGTGATGTGGTTCGGCCTGCTCTTCTTCGCCGGGATCACCTCCAGCGTCTCGATGGCAACCCCGGTGATGTCATTCATGGAGGAGAACTTCGGGTGGACCCGGAAGAAATCGGGATGGGCGATCGGCGGCCTGGCCCTGGCGCTTGGCATGCTGCACATCGTGTTCTACAAAGGCGGCTTCCTCGACGAATGGGACTACTGGGCGGGGACCTTCGGCCTGGTCATCCTGGCGCTGGTCGAAACGATTCTCTTCGTCTGGGTGTTCGGGCCGGAGAACATGTGGCGCGAGCTGCATGAGGGCGCCGCGCTCCAGCTGCCCCGCTTCTTCAAATTCGTGATGACCTACATCACGCCCGTCTTCCTGCTGGTGATGATGGGGTGGTGGACGGTGACCGACGCCATTCCGACGCTCCTGATGGAAGGCAAACCGGAGAGCGAGCACACCGTGCGCTGGGCCTCGCGCGGGGTGATGCTCGCGATCCTGATTGCGCAGCTTTTCTTGATTCGCGCCGCCTGGAAGCGGCGCGCCGCCCGAAAGGAGATGGTGGCATGAACACCACCGCGCTCGTCTTCCTGCTCGCCGTGTGGATTTTCGTGCTGGGACTCACCGTCTGGTGCTTTTACCGGCTGATGCGCACTGACCCGGCGAACGAACCGGTCCCGCCGCCGGGCTCGATCCCATGACGCTGTTCCGCCGGAAGTCCATCGCCACGCTGCAGGCCGACGCGGCGGTCGACTCCGGGCTCAAGCGCGTGCTCGGGCCGCTCAATCTGACGCTGCTGGGCATCGGGGCCATCATCGGCACCGGCATCTTCGTGCTGACCGGCACAGTGGCGGCGCAGAACGCCGGCCCCGCGGTGGTGCTCTCCTTCGTCTTCGCCGGGATTGCCTCGGTGTTCGCCGCGCTGTGCTACTCGGAGTTTGCGGCGCTGGTCCCGATCGCGGGGAGCGCCTACACCTATGGCTATGCGACCCTGGGCGAGTTCTTCGCCTGGGTCATCGGATGGGACCTGATCCTCGAGTACGGCCTCTCGGCCACCACCGTGGCAATCGGGTGGTCGGGATACATGGGGTCTTTTTTTAGGGACATCGGGATCAGCATCCCCGCTCAGTTTTCGGCGGCGCGAGGCCTGTGCGTATCTGTTGTGGATGGATCGGCGCAGGCGGCGGCCGACTGCTCGGCGCTCGCTGGGGGGCCCTTCGTGCCCGCGGTATTCAATCTCCCGGCCGTGCTCATCGTCGCCCTGGTGACCGCATTGCTGGTGGTCGGCGTCAAGGAGTCGGCCAACCTTAATAACGTGGTGGTGTTCGTGAAGGTCGCGGTGGTGGTGCTGTTCATCGCCCTCGCCTTCAGTGCCATCAACACCGCCAACTGGCATCCGTTCATCCCGCCGAATGAGGGGGCGCGCGACGCGTTCGGGCTCACCGGGGTGGTTGCCGGCGCGGGGGTGGTGTTCTTCGCCTACATCGGCTTCGACAGCGTGAGCACCGCGGCGCAGGAAGCGAAGAACCCGCAACGCGACATGCCGATCGCGATCATTGGCTCGCTGCTCATCTGTACGGTGTTGTACATCATCGTCGCGGCCATCGCGACCGGCGTGGTTCCCTACCGCGAGCTCAATGTCCCCGACCCGATCGCCAGGGTGGCCGATGCGGCGGGGCTCGGTTTCTTCGCGACACTCATCAAGATCGGCGCGATCGCGGGACTCTCCTCGACCATCCTGGTCCAGCTCTACGGCCAGTCGCGGATCTTCTTCTCGATGTCCAAGGACGGCCTGCTTCCGCCGGTCGTTGCCAAGGTGCATCCAAAGTTCCGGACGCCGTACATCACCCAGATCATCATCGGCATCGCGGTGGCGATCCCCGCGGGCTTCCTTACCGTGCGCGAGGCGGGTTCGCTGGTCTCGATCGGGACCCTGCTGGCGTTCGCGATCGTCTGCGCTGGGGTGCTGGTGCTCCGGATCCGAGAGCCGAATCTGAAGCGACCCTTCAAGGCGCCGCTGGTCTGGTTCGTGGCGCCGGCGGGCGTGCTGTCCGCACTCTACCTGATGTGGTACCTCCCGGGGAGGACCTGGATGCGGCTGGGCGTTTGGCTCGCGATCGGGTTGGTGGTGTACTTCCTGTACGGGTACCGGAAGTCGAAGTTGGCGCAAGCAGGGAGCTAGGGAGTCAGGGAGTTAGGGAGTTAGGGAGCTAGGGAACAGCAATTTCCCCTAGCTCCCTAGCTCCCTAGTTCCCTTATGTTTCCCTTCTATGCCGATCACCTTATCAGCAGAAAAGTTGACCGCCGCCCAGGCCTTCGCCGAACTGCTGGTGCCCGGGCGGCGGGTCTGTCTCACCACCCACGTCAATCCCGACGGCGACGGACTCGGCAGCGAAGCGGGTCTGGTGCTCCTGCTCCGGGAGCTCGGCGTAGAGGCGGTGATCGCCAATCCGACACCGACGCCGATCCGGTTCGATTTTCTCTTCCGCGATGTGCCCAGGGCAGACCGCACGGCGGAGGCGGTGAAGACCCTCCGCACAGCCGACATTATCGTCGTCCTCGACATTTCCGACCTCGGCCGTCTCGGGATGCTCTCGAGCACTGTGGCGGAGCGCGGCGTCCCGGTGGCCTGCATCGATCACCACATGAGCCCGGGCACGCTTCCGCCCGGACCGCGCTACGTCGATCCCACCGCCGCGGCCACCGGCGAGCTGGTGGCGGAAATTGCGCTCGCGAACCGCTGGCCGCTTACGAAACAGGTGGCGCGCGCACTCTACGTCGCCATCCTCACCGACACCGGCGGGTTCCGGTTCAGCAATACCCATCCGCGGACGCTGCGCATCGCGGCGGAGCTGCTGGAGACCGGACTCGATCCCGAATCCATCTACCTCGACGTGTACGCCAACGCCCCCATCGGCCGGCCGCGCCTGCTCGCCGAAGCCCTCCAGACCCTCGTGGTCGAGCCGGATGTCGGACTCGGCTGGGTGACGGTTCCCCCCGGCGCCGTGGAGCGGCACGGGGTGACGGTGGACGATCTCGAGGGAATCGTCGAGTTCCCCCGCTCGGTTGCGGGAGTCAGGCTGGCGGTGCTCTTCCGAGAGATGTCTCAGGGCCGGGTCAAGGTCTCCCTTCGCTCGGTGGGTGATGTCGACGTCGCGGTCTTTGCCAAACCGTATGGCGGCGGTGGCCATTCTCATGCCGCGGGCATGGCGCTCGAAGGGACGCTGCCTGAGGTCCAGGCAACCGTGCTGGAGGCGGCGCGGAAGTTTCTTGGGGGGAGCGCCGACCGCTAATTGCTCACCGCTCACCACTCACCGCTCACCGCTTATATTCCCCTCATGACCGACACCCTCGACCGCATCGAGAAAACCCTCGACACCCTCCGGCCCTACATCGCCTCGCACCGGGGACAGGTGGAGGTGGTGGACTTCGACGAGTCCGACGGCGTGCTCCTGCTGCGCCTCAGCGGCACCTGCTCCGGGTGCAGCGCCTCGTCCATCACCCTGCGCCAGGGGATCGAAGCCCGTCTCCGGCAAATGGTGCCCGAAGTGCGCCAGGTCGAGGCGCTGTGAGGCCCACCGGAACGTGACGCCCTCCCTGCCGGCGGCCGTCGGCGCCGCACTCGCCCGCATCAGAAATCCCCGGCTCGACAACGACCTCCTCTCCGCCGGCATGGTCCGGGATCTCGAAGTCACCCCGGAAGGGCGAGTCTCCTTCACTTTTCTCCTCTCCCGGGAGGATCCCGCGACGCTGGTGCGGGAAGCGCGCAACGCCGTGAAGGCGATCGAAGGGGTGCAGCAGGACGGCGTCAAGATCACCGTCGTCGATCCGTCCGGTGCCGCCAAGGCGACGCACGGTCCACCGGGTCCCGCGCCGCAATCGGCAGGGTCCGTCCCCGCGCCGCAGCCCTCGGAGAATCCCCGGCTCGGTCGGGTCATCGCGATCAGCTCGGGGAAGGGCGGCGTGGGGAAATCCACCGTCGCCGCGAACCTCGCCATTGCGCTGGCTCGACAGGGGCATCGGGTCGGCGTGATGGACGCCGATATCTACGGCCCCAACATCCCCCGGATGTTCGGGCGCTTCGACAAACCGGTGGTGATCCAGGGCCGGATGCAGCCGCTCGACGCGCATGGGGTCAAGCTCATGTCGATCGGGTTCCTGGTGGAGCGCGATGCTCCGGCAATCTGGCGCGGCCCGATCATCATGAAGGTGATCCAGCAATTCCTCCGGGATGTCGAGTGGGGCGACCTCGATTACTTCCTGGTGGACATGCCGCCTGGCACCGGCGACGCGCAGCTCTCGCTGGTCCAGTCGGTCGCGGTCTCCGGCGCTGTCATCGTGACCACGCCGCAGGAGATGGCGGTGGGTGACGCGCTCAAGGGCGCCAAGATGTTCGAGCGGGTGAGCGTCCCCGTCTTAGGCATCGTGGAGAACATGGGCGCGTTCACCGATCCCGCGACCGGCACCACCGTTGCCTTCTTCGGAGAGGGCGGGGGACAGCGATTGGCGGATGAGGTGGGCGTGCCGCTGCTCGGTACGGTGGCGCTGCAGCCGGGACTCGCCGCGCTGGCCGATCTCGGGAAGCCGATCGTGGTCGCCGAGCCCGACAGCGCCGCCGCGCGCTCACTCATGGCAATCGCGGAGCGGGTGCACAGCCAAGCGGGAGCGCGGGGGATGACGTTGCCGGTGATTAACCAATAGCAGGGCGCTTGAGGGCTTCTCGAAAGACCTTGGCTTCACTCCGGACACGAGATGTAGCCCGTTCCACCAGCCGATCGAGTACAGGATCTTCGATGGCCTCCTCGCTGAGCTGTTGCTTGGTCTCCACGAGCGCCTCCGGCAACCGGCTGGCGATCTCGTAGACACGCTGCCACAGCTGCGTCGCGGGAAGCTTGATCTCCCTGGCCAGCCTCTCCCAATGCTGCGGGCCGATCCGGCCCAGCTTGTACTCGTCACCAATCCGCATCGCCAGCCGCAACTCGAATGGATGCCAGGGGTCGTAGGGCAGCCTGCTCACGATGTCGTAGAGCGGTGCGAGCCGGATTTGTCCCCCCCCGCCGAGTAGCACGGAGAAGTTCTTCGCGTGAGCGTCTGTCCCGCCGATCAGCCAGTCGAGAATCACCGCATCCAAAAAGGTCTGCTCGTCCGCTTCGGCGCTGGTGGAATAGTCGCGCAGCAGCGACACGATCGCTCCGACTCCGGGGCCACCCTCGTTCTGATACTTGTTGGCCGGGTGAATTCCCAGGCATTGACACACATCCTCCTGGTGCACCCGGATTATCCGATCCCCGCTTCGAACCCGATCGTACCGCTCCACCACGATGGCGAGTTCATCCTCGAAGTGACGGACGCTCGACTCGGCGGCCGGCAGGCCAAGGCGCCGGGCCAGGCGGAGACAGAAATGCTCATTCATAGCAAAGCCCTCCCACTCGCCCGTCGGTGGTTTGAGGATGTGTGTCGTCGGCGTGCGTCCCTCCGGGATGCCCCACCTTCCATCTCTTTCCACCAGTGCAATCTTCGGTTGCGAGCCCGCGAGGCTGAACTGACCGGTGTCTTCCGGCAATCTCCAGGCTGCGATATCCTGCCGGAGAATCCTGAGCCGCGTCGCGACATCAGCTTCGGTCAGCCATTCAATTTGTTCGCGTCCCTCGCCCGCCACCTCGTCTATCCGCTCTGGAAGGACGATTTGGACGGCGCCGGGTAGGTCTTCCCCTACGTGGCTGAGCAGCTCGAAGGCATTTCGAGCAGAGACTCCGAACCTGCTCCCCCAGCGCGCCAGGATCGTTTCGTTGTCCGGCAGCAGGTTCCAGAGGAACGGTTCTACCACTTCCGGTCCGTATTCCCGCCCAGCCAGCGGCATGGACAAGGAGAGTGGATAGGAGTCGCTGCTTACCCGCCACTCCTCACGGTAAGCAAAGCGGATCCGTTGCCGGTGGACCCGGATGAGTCGGCCCACCTCTTGGGCTTGCAGAAGCACGATGAGCTCATCCGTCATCGTGAATCCATGGCGCGCTCTACGATGGCATCAATGTCGATTGGCGGGGTGCTGGTCCGCCCTGGGCTTTGAGTCGGTTGGCCCCTGACCTGGAGATCCACCTGGAGTCCCAATGTTGTGGCGGCCTTTAGCACGAGCCCGAATTCTGCGGAGCGGTTTCCCTGTTCGATTCCGATCACCCACTGTCGGGTAACCCCGACTCTTTTTGCCAGTTCCGCTTGGCTCAGCCGCAGTTCTCGCCGCCGGTTCCGGATCGCGAGTCCCAGGTCTTTGGGATTCCTGATCATCACATTGGCCTCCATATGTCAGCGATAGAAGACATATACACAATGTAAGCTATAGATAACTTTATGCAAATGTCATCGTAAGCAGACATTGCGCACAACGCTCTTGCGATCTCAGAGTATTGAGTAAATGAGCAAGTGCCATGTTTACAATGGTTTACGCAGCTTGGCTGCGATGCAGCCTGGCTGAACCGCGCCGCTTCATTCATGTCCTCACCGGGTCCCGGAAGGTCGGCAAGACGACTATTGTGCGCCCGCCTCCGCGCCCAAGAGGGGAAGGGGCCGCCCGCGGTTCTCTCGCCCGACGAGATCAAGAAAATCCCCAACTGGTCTGAAACCGTAAAGCGCCTCTGGGACGAAGACACCCGCTCCCGTCTCCCGCTTCACGTGGTCCTCCTTGGCTCGGCGCCACTCATTCAGAAGGGCCTCACCGAGCCACCCTCGCGTCCGACCCGGAACGCTGGGCTCGCTACATCAAGGACTCTCTCATACAAACGACCATATCACGCGACGTCCTCCTCCTCACCCAGGTCGACAAACCCGCCCTCCCGCGTCGGCTCTTCGAGCTGGCCTGTCGCTACTCGGGCCAAATCGTCGCCTACACGAAATTGGTGGCCGAGCTTCAGGACGCCGGGAATACCACCACGCTCGCGCATTATCTGGAACTGCTAAGCGGTGCGGGCATGGTTGCTGGGTTACAAAGGTTTTCAGGAAGCGCCGTGCGGCAGCGGGCATCGAGTCCCAAACTCCAGGTGTTCAATACCGCATTGATCGCCGCCCCGTCCGGATTGGATCCCGACGAGGCGCTGCACGCACCCGAATTCCGGGGACGCTTGGTGGAGTCGGCCATTGGAGCGCATCTCATCAACGCTTCGGCGCAGGGCCTCCTCGAGATGAGCTACTGGCGCGACGACAACAGGGAAGTGGATTTCGTGCTCAAGCGGGGCAAGGCGCTCACCGCCCTCGAGGTGAAGAGCGGTCGTGCACGCGCTCATCTCCCCGGGATGGCCGCCTTTGCCGCGGCCCATCGTCCGAGGCGCATACTAGTGGTGGGAGGTGACGGAATCTCTCTCGAGGAGTTCCTGATGACTCCGGCCGAGCACTGGCTGTAAGCCAGATGTCGTAACCTGCGCCCCAATCTCGTGGTATTATGCAGGTGCCCGAGAGTCAGTGCCGTTCCTGGGCTCCGCCACCGCAAAAAAAGGAGACCGGAACCATGCGATCCCTCAGGCTCTCGAGTGCCCTTGGCATGCTGGTCGGGGCTGCCTGCCTCGGGCTCATGCCAACCTCCGCGGCAGCACAGGGTTGCGAGCCGATTCGCTTCACCACACCGATCGACCTCGGCGGCGAGGGCCAGGTCTATCAGACGAGTCATCAGTGGCGCTTTACCCTCGCGTACCGGCGCCTGCACTCGAACGAATTCTTCGTCGGCACGTCCGAGAACTCGGCCCTGGCTCCGGGCGGCGAGTCCCCGGTCTTCGATATCCACAGCTTCGTCGCGGACGTCGCCTATTCGCTCACCGATCGGATCCGGCTGCGAGTGAGCCTCCCCTTCTCGACGGCCTCCATTTCACGCAAGTGGGCCGACTCGGCCCATCACCAGCAGAGCGCCACGGGTATCGGTGATGTGAGTGCGACGGGAGAGCTCTGGCTCTTGAATCCCCGGAGCCACAAGAACGGCAACGTCTCCGTCGGCCTCGGCTTCAAGGCGCCCACTGGAAGCCACACCAAGGCAAGCACGTTCTACACCGCCACCAGCTCCGTCGCTTTCCCCGCGGATCAGACCGTCCAGCCAGGGGACGGTGGCTGGGCCGTCACTCTCCAGGCCCAGGCCTTTCAGCGGGTGAAGGAAGGGATCTTCGCCTATGGCTCCGGCTCGTACATGGCGAGCCCGAAGGAACAGAGCGAGGTTGTCGTAGGTCCAACGGGTCCAACCTCCACCGTGCACTGGTCGGTGCCCGATGTCTACCAGGCCCGGCTCGGGGCCGCGTTTTCGGTGTGGCCCGACCAGGGCCTCACGCTGAGCTTGGGCGGTCGCATGGATGGAATCCCAAAGAATGACTTGTTCGGGGGTGGCGACACCACCACAGTCAAGCGCACCTCGCAAATCATCTATGCCGATCCCGGGCTGTCGCTCAACCGGGGCAAGAGCAGCTTTACGCTGAGCGTTCCGATTCGCGTCCACGTCAACCGCATTAAGAGTGGGCTCGAAGAGCGCACCGCTACGGGCCCCCTCTCAGTCAACGGTGGCGGCTTCGCGAAGTATCTGGTCTTCGCCAGCTACTCCTACCGACTGTGAGCCGGACCGTGCTCCGCCCCCACGCGTGGCGCCTACTGGCGCTACTGACCTTCGGGGCGCTCCCCGCGGCCGCCGGGGCGCAGGAGATCAAAGCGGGAACGCTCGCTCCGGAGATCGACCTTCCGAGGCTCCAGGGCGGCAAGATCAAGCTATCCACCCTCCGGGGACATCCGGTGGTGGTGACGTTCTGGGGCACCTGGTGTCCGCCCTGCCGGGAGGAGTTCCCCGAGCTGGGTGCCGCGTATCGGAAGTACCGCGAGAACGGACTCGAAGTGCTCGCGGTGAATCAGTTCGACCAAGAGCTCAGCACCAAGGACGTGCAGGCGTTTGTGAAAGAATACTCGGTGGAATTCACCGTGGCGCTAGACTCGCGGGGCAAGTCGAGGCGGAGCTTCCGGTTGATTGCCCTCCCCACGACGGTGTTCATCGATGCCGCAGGGATCATTCAGCAAGTCCACTCGGGTCCCATCAATCGCGCGGAGCTGGCCCGCGGCCTGGCAACCATTCTTCCTCGATCGTCACCCTGAGGGAGCCCAGCGACCGAAGCGCCGTCCTGAGCGGAGCGAAGGAGGGCCAATCCTAACGCGCGAGTCCGACCCGTCGCAACAGTGCCTGGAACCGGGCGCTTCCGCGAATTGAGTCGAACATTGCATCGGTCACCCCGTTGAAGACGAACCAGATCTCCTTGCCGTCGGTTGCCCGTTCCAGAGCGGACAAGGCCCGCGCGGTGTCCCCCAGGCCGAGGTAGGTGAACGCCCGTCTCGTCTCTGCGCCCCAGCGCTGGGGTGTCTCGGCATCCAGCTCCCGAAGGCGCTGTCGGGCCGCGGCGGAATCGCCGGACCTCCCGATGACATAGCCAGCGCCCGCAGCGTTAGGGGCACGTTCGGCAAGCTTGCGAGCCTCTTCCGGAAGGTTGTTTCCCAGTAGCACCCGCGCTCCCAGCCCAATGCTGGTCAGGTTGGCCGGATCGTTCTCCGAGGCCCGCCGGCTCTCGACCAATGCGCTGTCCATCTGGCCATCGAGGTAGTACCCAAAGGACATATGGCTGAGCACCGGCGCCGAGGCGGGATCTTCCGCGCGGGCCGCTCGTAGTTGTTTCATCGCCTCCGCCGGGCGCCCGCGAAATCGGAGGTGTCGCGAGTACTGGACCCGGGCCTCGACGTTGTGACCATCGAGCCGGATCGCGGTTTGAAATTCGGTTTCCGCATTGTCCCACTGATAGTCGAACCAATGCGCCATTCCGAGGGCGACGTGGGGTTGCGCCAGGGTGGGGTCGAGGTCGAGGGCGCGCCGGGCAGCGTTCACCAGTTCGTTGTGGATGTCCTTTACGGGGACCTGCTGAAAATAGGAAAGAACGCCAAGGCCATGCTCAAGCCGGACCAAGCCCGCGCGTAGAGAGTGTCGTGGTGAATGGCCTCCCGGAACAGGTCGGCGCTCTCCTTCACGCTCTGGCCCCTCCGGTCGAGTTTATCCTGCCCCCGCAAGTAGAGTCGATATGCCTCAGGGTTTGTGGTCGTCTGGTTGGCGGCGAGCGCCGGAGCTGAGCCGACCGATTTCGGAAACCTGCTCCTCAGTGCAGTGACAAGGGTCCCCGCGATCGCCTCGGCGGCGCCGGCCACCTGATCCGGACTCAGATTGAATGCCTCCCCCCAGAGGCTCGTTGCATCGTCGGCGCGCGTCAGGTCCGCCGACAGCATCCAGCGCCCGCGCTCCTGCCGGATCACTCCGGTCATCAGGTAGTCCGCCTTGAGCCTCGCACCGGCCTCGGCCGGGTCCACCCCCAACTGTCCCTTATAGGCTCGGGCGCCGCTCCGGCTCCTGATCTGAATTCCCGGCACCCGTGCCAGTGCCCCGGCCACATCGTCGGCGAGTCCCTCGGCGACGAATTGCATCGCGCTGTCTGCGCCAATGTTGCCGAAGGGCAGCACCGCGAGAGTGATCGGGGCGGAACTGCCTGATCCGCGGGTCGCGAGATAGGCGACGGTACCGATCACGCCGACCGCCACTGCCAGCCCTGACCACCGGAGCGAAAGCGCCGGACGCTTCGCGACTGCTACAGGCTGTGGAGGCGTGGGGTGACTTGCTGTCGCCGCTCCCTCGAGTGAGTCCAGCAGGTTCCGCGCGCTCTGCGGCCGCTCGGCTGGACTCTTTTCCAGGCAGCGCGCGATCAGCTCCGTCACAGCGGGAGGCACATCAGCCCGAAGGACTGTCACCGGTCGCGGCACCGTCGCGATGTGCGCGGCGATGACCTCGTGCATCGACTGCTTGTGGAAGGGGGGCTGGCCGGTGAACACCTCGTAGGCCAGGCAGCCGAACGAGTAGATATCGGCCCGGTGGTCGGTGGAGGGGTCTCCGGTCGCCTGTTCCGGCGCCATGTAGGCCGGGGTTCCGATCGCCGAGCCGGTCTGGGTGAGCGTCGGTCCGGAGACGTCGGTCAGCGCGGCGCTCACCGCCTTGGCGATTCCGAAATCGGTGACGACCGCGGCGCCGCCCGAGAGCATCACGTTGTCGGGCTTGACGTCCCGGTGCACCACGCCGTGGTCGTGGGCGTAAGCCAGCGCGCGGGCCACGTCCCGCAGCACATTCAGGGCATCCGCGACCGGCAGCGCCCCATCCTGAGATAATCGCTCGCGGAGCGACGGGCCTTCCTCATAGGGCATCACGAAGTAGAGTGAGCCGGCCACCTCGCCCGAATCGTGGAGCGGCACGATGTTGGGGTGACGGAGTCGCGCCGCGATCTCGATCTCGCGGAGGAAGCGATCGTGGCCCAGCGAGGCGGACAGCTCCGGCCGGATCACCTTGATGGCGACATCGCGGCCGAGCTTCAGGTCGCGTGCGAGATACACCCGCGCCATCCCGCCTCGGCCGAGTTCGCGACCCACCCGGTACCGGTCGCCGAGGAGATCGGGGAGGAGCGAGTCGCGCGGTTCTATTGCGAGCCCATCGAATCGCTCCGCGGCCACCCGGTCGAGTAACGGTGTGTCGCGCTCGCACTCGGCCACCAGGTGCTCCAGCGCATGTTGTTGGGCGGTATTTCCCTCTGCGAGTTTGATGATGAGGGCGGCGCGGTGCTCCGGGGCGGCGTCGAGCACCGCGTCGATCAGGGGGGCGAGCGCTTCCCAGTCGGACGGCAGCAGGGGCACATCGTCGCGGAGAGGATCGGAAGGCGCACCGCGCTCCATCACTTGACCAGTCCGACCCGGCGCAGCAGCGCTTGAAACCGGGCGCTTCCGCGAATGGAACTGTACATCGGATCGAGTGTCGGCGAATTGCCAGAGGCCCAGTTCCCCTTGCCGTCTGTGGCGCGTTCCAGGGCGGAGAGCGCCTTCGCGGTATCCCCCAGGCCGAGGTATGCCAGGGCTCGCCTGCCTTCGGCCCCCCAGGGCTGGGGCGTTTGGGCATCCAGCTCCCGGAGCAGCCGACGAGCCGTCTCGGGGTCTCCGGACTTCGCAATGACATACTCCCTGCTCCCAAAGCGCGGCGGAGTTCGATCCGCCAGGGCCCGAGCTTCCTTGAACATCTTGTTTTCAAGTCGTATCAGCGCTCCTAATCCGATACTGGGCATGTTGGTCGAATCGTTCTCGAGGGCACGCTGGCTCTCCAGGAGAGCACTGTCCAGCTGGTGATTGAGGAGGTAGGCATAGGCCGTATGGGTCAGCACCAGCGCCGACGCGGGGTCCTCTGCAAGCGCCACCCGAAGCTGGCTTAGCGCAGCCGCTGCCTGTCCGCGAAACCCCAGGTGCCGCGCGTACTGGACCCGGGCCTCGATGTTGCGACCGTCGAGCCTGATCGCCGTTTGGAATTCGGTGGCGGCGCTGTCCCATTGCCAGTCGAACTGATCGAGCAGCCCGAGGGCCACGTGGGGCTGCGCCAAGGTTGAGTCGAGCTCGAGGGCACGTCGGGCCGCACCCACCAACTTCTCGCGGATTGTGTCTGCGGGAACTCCCTGAAAATACGGGAAAAGAGCGAGGGCCATGCTCAAACCCGAATAGGCCGGCGCAAAGAGGGTGTCCAGATGGATCGCACCCCGGAAGAGGTCGGCGCTCTCTTTGACCTCGAGACCCCGGCGGTCGAGCTTCTCCTGCCCACGGAGGTAGAGGCGGTACGCCTCGTTGTTCGTGGTCCGTTGGTTGGCCGAGAGGACCGGTGCCGCCCCGATCGAGTTTGGAAAGAGGCCCCGCAACCCGGTGACGAGTGTCGCTGCGATCGCCTCGGCGGCGCCGGCTACTTGATCGGGACTCAGGTTGAACGCATCCGCCCACAGGCTCGTGGCATCGTCAACGCGCGCCAGATCCGCCGATAGAATCCAGCGTCCGCGCTCCTGTCGGATCACTCCGGTCAGGAGGAAGTTCGCCTTGAGCCTGGCACCTGCTTCGGCAAGATCCACCCCGAGCTGTCCTTTGTAGGCTCGGGCGCCGCTCCGGCTCCTGATCTGAATGCCCGGCACTCGTGACAGCGCTCCCGCAACCTCGTCAGCGAGCCCCTCCGCGACGAACTGCAGTGCGCTGTCCCCGCCAATGTTGCCGAAGGGGAGCACCGCGAGAGTCAGCGGCGCGGAACTGCCCGATTCGCGAGTCGCCAGATAGGCAGCCGTACTGATCAGCCCTACGACCAACGCCGCCCCTGCCCAGAGGAGTGCCCTCGCCGGGCGCTGCGCCGCCGTTATGGCTGGCGGAGTCGCTGAGGATCCCGTTGTCATCACACCGTCGAGCACGCCCAACAGCTCGCGCGCACTCTGCGGCCGGGCTGCGGGACTCTTCTCCAGGCAGCGCGCGATCAGCTCCGTCACGGCGGGAGGAACATCGGCCCGAAGTACCGTCACCGGTCGCGGCACCGTCGCGATGTGGGCGGCGATGACCTCGTGCATCGACTGGTTGTGGAAAGGAGGCTGGCCGGTGAACACCTCGTAAGCCAGGCAGCCGAAAGAGTAGATGTCAGCCCGGTGGTCGGTGCCTGGATCTCCGGTGGCCTGCTCCGGCGCCATGTAGGCCGGGGTGCCGATCGCGGATCCGGACTGCGTGAGGGTAGGCCCTGACACGTCGGTCAGTGCCGCGCTCACCGCCTTCGCGATCCCGAAATCCGTCACCACCGCAGCACCGCCCGCGAGCATCACATTGTCCGGCTTAACGTCCCGGTGCACAACACCATGCTCGTGGGCATAGGCCAGCGCGCGGGCCACGTCCCGCAGCACATTCAGTGCGTCGGAGACCGGCAGTGCCCCGTCCTGCGCCAGACGCTGACGCAGCGACGGGCCTTCCGCGTAGGGCATCACGAAGTAAAGAGATCCCGAGACTTCTCCCGAATCGAAGAGCGGCACGATGTTGGGATGACTGAGCCGCGCCGCGATCCCGATTTCGCGCAGAAAGCGATCGTGGCCCAGGGAGGCGGAGAGCTCCGGGCGAATTACCTTGATCGCGACGTCGCGCCCGTATTTCAGATCCCGTGCATGGTAGACTCGCGCCATCCCGCCGCAGCCGAGCTCTCGCCCGGTTCGGTACCGGTCGCCGAGGAGCTCGGGGAGGAGGGAGTCGAGCGGTTCCTTTGCAAGGCCGTCGAAGCGCTCAGCCGCACCGCGATCGAGCAACGGCGTGTCGCGCTCGCACTCGGCGACCAAGTGCTCCAGCGCTTTCTGTTGGGCGGCATTTCCCGCGGAGAGTTGGATAATCAGAGCCGCCCGATCAGCAGGCGCCGCATCGAGCACCACATCGATCAGGGGCGCCAGCTCCTGCCAGTTGGGCGGTAGGGGCGGCGCGCCCTCACGGGGCAGATCGGGAGATGGACCGCTCACTGGGAGAAAGCCCGACGGAGCAGCATGCGCGCCTTGGCCCAATCCCGCTGCACCGTCCGGGTCGTAACCTCCAGCGCCTCGGCAATATCGTCGTCGCTCATTCCCCCGAAAAACCGGCAGTCCACCACCCGCGCCAGGCGCGGCTCCACCTGCGCCAGCCGATCGATCGCCTCGCTGAGCTGCAGCATCGCGTGCGGCTGGTCCGGCGCGGCGATCAGCTCGTTATCAAGGGTGATGCGGTGCAGTCCGCCCTCCCGCTTTTGCGCGAGGCGCGCGCGCGCCCGGTCGACGAGGACGTGCCGCATGGCGACCGACGCCAGCGCGAAGAAATGGGCGCGATCGCGCCAGGCAGTACGGGATTGATCGACCAGCTTCAGGTAGGCTTCGTGGACCAGGCCGGTGGTGGAGAGCGTTCCGCCGCCCTCCCGGCCGGAGAGCTGGCGCCGGGCGATAACCCGCAGGTCGTCGTAGACCTCGGGCATCAGACGGTCGAGTGTGTCCCGCCGCCCGGTCACGAGCTCGTTTGGTGGGGTGGGACCGTGCGTGGGAGAACCCATGGACTCCGAGCCGTGGGGGCGGCCCTCACCCCGGGAAGCGCCCGATGTCGGATTGCCGGGCAATCTCTCGTGTATGGGGAAGAGGGCAACGGGGCGTACCCCTCGCCGACTTGAACATGGAGCGTGCTGAGGGTGAAGGCAACCATGCTGTAAAGCGCCGTGTCACCCGTCCGGCCTCTGTTGCTTTACTCAGAACATTGAGTTAGTTTACTCAACACACTGAATAAATGAGCAAGTTCTATGTTCATAAGGGTTTACGCGGCGGAGTTGCGGCGCCGCCTGGGCGAGCCGCGCCGCTTCATTCAGGTCATCGCCGGCCCCCGTCAAGTCGGGAAGACAACGCTCATTCGCCAGGTCCTCTCCCAACTCAACGGGCGGTCGGTGTCAGCATCCGCCGACGAGCCCACGCTCAAAGGCTTCGAGTGGATTGGCGTACAGTGGGAGGCCGCCCGCCTCCTCGCTCGCGAGGGAGACGGGCGGCCGGTGGTACTCTCGCTCGACGAAATCCAGAAAATCCCCAACTGGTCCGAATCCGTAAAGCGTCTGTGGGACGAGGACACCCGCGCTCGGCTCGCACTCCACGTAGTGCTTCTCGGCTCGGCGCCGCTCCTCATCCAGAAGGGTCTCGCTGAAAGCCTGGCAGGGCGATTCGAGGTCATCCGGGTTCCTCACTGGTCGTTCGCCGAGATGCGCGCCGCCTTCGGCTTTGATCTCGATCAGTACCTCTACTTCGGAGGATACCCTGGGGGAGCCGCGCTCGCATCCGATCCGGAGCGGTGGGCCCGCTATATCAAGGACTCGCTCATCGAAACGACTATTTCACGCGACGTCCTGCTCCTCACCCGAGTGGACAAACCCGCCCTCCTGCGCCGACTGTTCGAGCTGGCCTGCCGCTATTCCGGTCAGATTGTTGCGTACACCAAACTGGTCGCAGAGCTCCATGACGCCGGGAACACCACCACCCTGGCGCACTACCTGGACCTTCTGAGCGGCGCGGGCATGGTCACCGGACTACAGAAGTTTTCAGGAAGCGCGGTGCGGCAGCGGGCATCGAGTCCCAAGCTTCAGGTGTTCAATACCGCGTTGCTCACTGCCCAATCGGGCCTTGGTCCTGGTGAGGCGTTGAAGGACTCCGAATTCCGCGGCCACCTGGTGGAGTCGGCGGTCGGAGCGCACCTGATCAACGCCTCGGCACAGGGCCTCCTCGAGACGAGTTACTGGCGCGACAAGAACAGGGAAGTGGATTTCGTGCTGAAACGGGGGAAGACTCTGACCGCCCTCGAGGTGAAGAGCGGCCATGCCAGGCCCCATCTTGCGGGGATGACCGCCTTTGCCGCTGCGTACCGGCCGAAGCGGAGCGTGGTGGTAGGAGGTGACGGGATCCCTCTCGAGGAATTCCTGATGACTCCGGCCGAGCACTGGTTGTGAGTGGACCCCGACGATTGTCACCCTGAGCGCAGCGAAGGGGACCATATCAACACGCCTCCTCCACCCAGATGTCCTAACCGGCGCCCGAATCTCGTGGTAGTGTTCAGGCGCCCGAGAGTCCGTGCCGTTCCTGGGCTCCGATCCCGCACATATGGAGACCGGAACGATGAGATCCCTCGGGCTGAAGCACGCCATTGGCATGCTGGTCGGAGCCACTTGCTTTGGCCTCCTGCCAGTCTCCGCGGTAGCACAGGGTTGCGAACCAATCCGCTTCACCACACCGATCGACCTCGGCGGCGAGGGCCAGGTCTATCAGTCGGGTAAGCAATGGCGGCTTACCCTCGCGTACCGGCGGCTGCACTCCAACCAGTTCTTCGTAGGCACATCGCAGCAGCCCACCCTCGCTCCCGGCGGCGAGTCTCCAGTCTTCAAGATCCATTCCTTTGTGGCCGACGTCGCCTTTTCGTTCAGCCAGCGGTTCCGGGTGCACGTGAGCCTCCCCTTCTCGACCGCCTCCATTTCACGCATTTGGCCCGACGCGGCCCATCATCAGCAGAGCGCCACCGGTATCGGCGATCTGAGTGCGTCGGGGGAGCTCTGGCTCCTGAATCCCCGAAGCCACCAGAGCGGAAACATCTCGGTGGGGCTCGGGTTCAAGGCACCGACCGGAAGCCACACCAAGGCAAGCACGTTCTACACCGCCACCGGTTCGCTCCCGTATTCCGCGGATCAGACCGTCCAGCCTGGAGACGGTGGCTGGGCCATCACGCTTCAGGCCCAGGCCTTCCAGCGGGTGAAGGAGGGGCTCTACGCATATGTCTCCGGCTCCTACATGGCGAGCCCGAAGGCACAATCGGATGTGGCCATCAATCCAACGGTCGCCGTACCCGTGTATTGGTCGGTGCCCGATATCTACTCCGCTCGGCTCGGTGCCGCCTTTTCGGTGTGGCCCGACCAGGGCCTGAGCATGAGCCTTGGCGGTCGCATGGATGGGATCCCCCGGCGCGACCTGTTCGGGGGAGGCGATAGCACCACGATCAAGCGCACCGCGCGGATCCTGTTCGCGGAGCCAGGGCTGTCGCTCAATCGGGGCAAGAGCAGCTTCACGCTAAGCATCCCGATTCGCATCAGCGTCAACCGGATGAAGAGTCTGCTCGAGGAGCGCACCGCCTCCGGCCAGCAATCGATCAACGGCGGCGGCTTCGCCAAGTATCTTGTCTTCGCCAGCTACTCCTACCGGTTGTGAGCCGCGCGGTGCGTGCGTTATTGGCCTTGGTGTTGCTGCTCCCCGCTGCTGCCGGCGCGCAGGAGATCGCCAAGGGATCGTCCGCCCCGGAGATCGATCTTCCGGGGCTCCAGGGTGGGCGGGTCAAACTCTCTACCCTCCGCGGCCATCCGGTGGTGGTGACGTTTTGGGGTACCTGGTGCCCTCCCTGCCGGGCGGAATTCCCCGAGCTGGTCGCCGCGTACCGGGAATACCGGGAGGCCGGACTGGAAGTGCTCGCGGTGAATCAGCGCGACCAGGAGCTGAGTACCCGGGACGTGCAGGCTTTCGTGAAGGAATATTCGGTGGAATTCACGGTGGCGCTCGACCCGCGGGGCAAGGCGAGACGACGCTTTCGGCTGATTGCCCTGCCCACGACCGTGTTTGTCGATGCCGCCGGGATGATTCAGCTCGTTCACTCCGGCCCCATCAACCGGGTGGAGCTGGCCCGGGGTCTGGCGACCATTCTGCTCCCGAAGTAGCGGCGCCCCTAGGGTCTGAGTCCAACCCGGCGCAGGAGGGCCTGGAACCGGGGGCTCCGGCGAATCGGGTCGTAAATCGGATCGAGAACTGAAAGCAGGACGGGCCAGATCTCCTTGGCCTCCGTCGCCCGTTCCAGGGCGGAAACGGCGCGCGCGGTGTCCCCCAGGCCGAGATACGTGTAGGCTCGTCTCGTCTCTGCCATCCCGGGTTCGGGCGACTCGGCATCCTGTTCCCGGAGTCGCTGCCGCGCCATGGCGGTATCGCCGGACTTCGCGATGACATAGGCAATGAACGGTGAGGTCGAGGAAGCTCGATCCGCCAGCGCGCGAGCCTCTACGGGAAGGTTGGCTCCGAGTCGTACCAGCGCGCCCATTCCCACGCTTGTCCTGTTGATCGGATCAATCTCCAGGGCGCGCCGGCTCTCGGCCAGGGCGCTGTCCATCTGGTGATCGAGGTAGTACAGGTAGGACATATGGCTGAGCACCGGCGCCGAGGCGGGATCCTCCGCGCGCGCGGCCCGCAACTGCGTCATCGCATCGGCCAGCCGTCCACTGTTCCTGAGGTGCCGCGCGTATTGATGGCGGGCCTCGACGTGATGGCGATCGAGCAGGATCGCGGTCTTGAACTCGGTGGCGGCACTATCCCATTGATAGTCGAACCCATACGCCATCCCAAGGGCGACGTGAGGTTGCGCCAGCGTGGCGTCGAGCTCGAGCGCGCGCCGGGCGGCACTCACCAGGGCGTTGTGGATGTCTCTTGGGGGGGCTCCCTGGAAAGCGGGAAAGAGCGCTAATGCCATGCTCAAGCCGGACCAGGCCGGCGCGAAGAGGCTGTCCTTGCGGATGGCCTCGTGGAAGAGATCGGCCTGCTCCTTGACGCTCATTTCCCGTCGGTCGAGTTTGTCCTGCCCCCGCAGGTACAGGACGTAGGCCTCGTTGTTTGAGGTCCGCTGGTTGGGACGGCGCTCCGGGGCGGAGCCGATCGACTTCGGAAACCGGCTTCGCAGCGCAGCAATCAGACTTCCGGCGATCGCGTCGGCGGCTCCCGCCTGCTGGTCCGGGCCTACGTTGAAATCCTCCCCCCAGAGGCTCGTCGCATCGACGGCGCGCGCGAAGTCCGCCGACAGAATCCAGCGGCCGCGCTCCTGCCGCACCACACCGGTCATCACGTAGTCTGCTTTGAGCCGGGCCCCCGCCTCGGTCACATCAACTCCCAGCTTTCCGCGATAGGCCCGCGCACCGCTCCGGCTCTTGATCTGTATGCCCGGAACCCGCGCCAGCGCCGAGGCCACCTCCTCGGCAAGCCCCCCGGCGACGAAGTCCATTGCGCTGTCCGCTCCGATATTGCCGAAGGGCAGCACCAGGACCGTGATCGGGTTCGTGAGCGCGATCGGGGAGGAAGGGCCTGTGACGCGACTCGCGAGATAGGCAACCGTACTGATCAGCACGACGACCAACGCCAGCGCTATCCACCTGAGCGCACGAGCTGGGCGCCGGACCGCTGCCGCGGCTGGCGGAGGCGTGGGGGAACCCGTGCTCGCCACTCCATCGAGTGAGTCCAGCAGCTCCCGCGCGCTCTGCGGCCGGTCAGCCGGATTCTTCTCCAGGCAGCGCGCGATCAGCTCCGCCACGGCGGGAGGAACATCGGCCCTGAGCGCCGTCACCAGTCGCGGCACCGTCGCGATGTGCGCGGCGATGACCTGGTGCATCGACTGGTCGTTGAATGGGGGATTGCCGGTGAACAGCTCGTAGGCCAGGCAGCCGAATGAATAGATGTCGGCGCGGTGATCGGTCGATGGATCGCCGGTGGCCTGCTCCGGTGCCATGTAGGCCGGTGTGCCGATCGCCGACCCGGACTGGGTCAGGGTCGGCCCCGCGACATCGGTCAGCGCCGCGCTCACCGCCTTGGCGATCCCGAAGTCGGTGACCACCGCGGCTCCGCCCGAGAGCATCACATTGTCCGGCTTGACGTCGCGGTGCACAACCCCGTGCTCGTGGGCGTAAGCCAGGGCGCGGGCGACATCTCGGAGCACATTGAGGGCGTCGGCGACCGGCAGCGGCCCCTCTACCAGCCGCTCCCGCAGCGAAGGCCCCTCCTCGTAGGGCATTACGAAATACAGCGAGCCGGCGATCTCGCCGGAGTCGTAGAGCGGCACGATGTTCGGGTGACGGAGCCGCGCCGCGATCTCGATCTCGCGCAGGAAGCGATCGTGGCCCAGCGAGACGGACAGCTCGGGCCGGATCACCTTGATCGCGACATCGCGCCCGTGTTTCAGATCCCGTGCGAGATACACCCGCGCCATCCCGCCCCGGCCCAGCTCCCGCCCTACCTGATACCGGTCGCCGAGGAGTTCGGGCAGGAGGGAGTCCAGCGACTCGTGCGCGAGGCCGTCGAATCGCTCCGCCGCCGGGCGATTGAGCAGCGGCGTGTCGCGCTCGCACTCGGCGACCAGATGCTCCAGCGCTTGCCGCCGAGCGGGATCGCCCACGCTCAAATCGAGAATTAGAGCCGCCCGGTGCTCCGGCGCCGCATCGAGTACCGCATCGATCAGTGGAGCCAGCTCCTCCCAGTCCGGCGGCAGGATCGGCTTTCCCTCGAGGGGCGGATCGGGAGACGGACCGCTCACGGAGCGAGGGCTCGCCGAAGCAGCATGCGCGCCTTGGCCCAATCGCGCTGCACCGTCCTTGTGGTCACCTCCAGCGCCTCGGCAATGTCCTCGTCGCTCATCCCACCGAAGAATCGGCAATCCACCACTCGCGCCATGCGCGGCTCGACCTGGGCCAGCCGTTCGATCGCGTCGCTGAGCTGGAGCATCGCGTCCGGCTGGTCGGGTGCGGCGATCAGCTCGCTATCGAGGGTGATGCGATGCAGGCCTCCTTCCCGCTTTTGGGCCAGGCGCGCGCGCGCCCGATCGACCAGGACGTGGCGCATGGCGACGGAGGCCAGCGCGAAGAAATGGGCGCGATCGCGCCACGCGATGCGGGATTGGTCGACCAGCTTCAGATAGGCTTCGTGGACCAGTCCGGTGGTGGAAAGCGTGCCGCCGCCCTCGCGGCCGGAGAGCTGGCGCCGGGCGATAACCCGCAGCTCCTCGTACACCTCAGGCATCAGGCGGTCCAGGGTGTCCCGCCGCCCGGTCAAGAGCTCGTTGGTTGGGATGGGATCGCGCGCGGATGGACCCATGTACTCCGAGCCGTGGGAGCGGCCCTCTACCCGGGAGGAACGCGATGTCGGATTGCGGGGCGATCTCTCGTGTATAGGGATGAGGCAACGGGGCTCGCCCCTCGCCGGATTGAACATGGAGCGTGGCGACGGGGAAGGCAACCCGGTCTCCGGCTTCTAGGCGTCAGTCACCCTGAGCGTAGCGAAGGGGCCGATCTCAACGTCCGACACCCGTCAGGAGAGGTTATGTCATCCAGTAAGAGTCGTTTACTCGCAGGCCTCGGTGCGGCGCTGCTGATTGCCGCCTGCGGTGACCTCCCAATCGTCCCACCCCCGCCGCCCCCGCCCGCTCCGCCGGGGTCCTATACCCTCACGTTGTCCTCACCCACGCTCAGCATCGTGCAGGGGGGTGGAACTACGACCGTCAACGTCACCCTGGTGCGCACCAACTTCACGCGCCCCGTGACGCTCGCTGTCGACATTGGGAATTTCCATGGTACCATGCCGCCCGGAGTGGCGGTGGCTGCGTGGACCCCCAACCCGGTGACCGGCAACAGCTCGGTGCTCACCCTCACGGTGGATACCGCGGCAGTGCCGGGCGTCTACGACCTCATTGTCTACGGCATCGAGGAACCGGCGCCGGGGGTTTTTGGGTTCGCGTGGTTCACGCTCACCATCGTCCCGCTCACCGTCACGGTCCCATCCATCTCGCTTTTGCTCTCTTCGGGCAGCGCGCACGTGTGGCAGGGCAACAGCACCCAGCTCGTGGCGACCCTCACGCGAGCCGGCGGCTTCACCGGCAGTGTAGACGTCACGGTCACCGGCGCGCCGTCCGGCGTCACGGCCACCGTTTACAGCGGGCAGACCTCGGGGGCGGTCACCACCTCCTACGTCAGTCTCAGCGTGGACGCCACGACGGTACCGGGGGTGTACCCGCTGGTCTTCCACGCTACGGGTAACGGGGTCAGTGAGGCGACCGCGACCTTCACGCTCACGACCACGGTGCCGGGCTTTACCCTCACGCTGTCGTCGCCCACGCTCAGCATCGTGCAGGGCGCCGCGTCCCCGACCACGACGGTGAACGTAGTCCGCAATGACTTCGTGGGACCTGTGGAGCTCTCTGTCGGCTGGTATGATGAAGACCATGATGTCTTGCCGCCCGGAGTGACGGCTGCATTCGCGCCCAATCCGGCGACCGGCAACAGCGCGGTGCTCACCCTCACGGTGGGTGCCGCGGCAACGCCGGGCGTCCACCACCTTTTTGTCTTCGCCGGAGCCTCGACTGGGGGGTTTTGCTGCATTCCGCTCACGCTCACGGTCACGGCCCCTCTGGCACCGGGCTATACTCTCACGACGACGGCGCCCAGGCTCAGCGTCGCGCAGGGCGCGTCGGCTTCGATCACGACGGTGGACCTGGCCCGCAACAACTTCACCGGCAACGTGACGCTGAGCGTGGAGAATCTCCCGACCGGGGTCAGAGCCTCTTTCTCTCCGTATACCCAGATCTCCGGCAACTCCGCGGAGCTGTGGGTGAGCGTGGCCCCACACGCGCTCCCTGGTACGTACACCAATCTGCTCGTGCGCGGCGTGGCCTCCGGCCTCGCCGACCAAACGGCGCCACTCACGCTCACCATCACGCTGGCACCCTTTGTCCTCACGCTGTCGTCTCCCACGCTCAGCATCGTGCAGGGCGCCGCGACGAAGACCACAATGGTGAACGTGGTCCGCAACAACTTCACCGGTCCGGTGTCGCTTTTTGTCAATGACGATGGCGAGGGAACCCTGGATGAACTGACGGCTGAATTCGCGCCCAACCCGACGACCGGCGATAGCTCCGTGCTCAGCCTCACGGTGGGTGCCGCGATGGTGCCGGGGGTCTACGTGCTCTCGATCTACGGCCGAGCCTCGACCGGCGAGTTCGGCCCCGTCTGGCTCACGCTGACGGTCACCGCGGCGTCACCCTGAGGAGGCTCAAGCGACCGAAGGGGCCGATCTCCACATTCGAGACCGGCCCCTTCGCTGCGCACACGGTGGCCGGAGCCTCTTACCTCTTAGTGTCACCGAGCTCATCGCGCGTCGCTCATCTCGGCGCTACTCGTCCACGCAGTCGTGCCCGCACCTCCGCGCCCCAGTTGTGCACGATGACCATTTGCTCATCCTCCACGGCCTCGAGCACCAGCAGCCGCTTGCCGTCGCGGGACACGTCATAGTTCGCGTGGGGTGCTACGGCGGTGACGAACCTGTCGTCGCAGAACACCTCGCGGGACACGACGGCGAACGCCGGAGTGGTCGTGACGGTCGCCGTCATGAATTTCCTGTTTGCCCGGTAGAAGAGGCGGCCATCGCGCGACCACACCGGCTCCCGGCCGCCCCTGGACGACACCTGGACCCGGGCGCCCGGACCGGGGAAGGGCTGGACGACGACCTGGTCTGCTCCCGACTCGTCCGTCACGAACGCGATCCATCGGCCGTCCGGCGACACCCGCGCCTGCGTCTCGCTGCGGCTGGACGCCGCGATGTCTGTCGGCGTCGCGTCGCCCGCTAGGGTTCGGACCCCGATGTCGGGGGTGCCCGGTTTCTCCACTTGATAGACGATCGCCCGGCCGTCCGGGGTGATCACCGCTTCGAAGAAGGAGGCTCGCTCGTCGGCGAGCAGGGAAGCGGCCGGCCCGCTGAGGTCGGCCGGACGCCACCAGATCGCCGAGCGACCCCCCGCATCCGTCCGATAGAC
>CAZHSO010000005.1:17989-64565 GCA_964535105.1 uncultured Gemmatimonas sp. | reverse complement strand
ACCGCTCACCAGTTACCGCTCACCGCTCACTTTGGGCACCACCTGGTCGCGAATGCGATCGAGCTCATTGCGCACCTCCGCCAGATCCGCCTCGATCCGGTCGATCGAGCGGAGCATGTCGATCTCCCTCGGCGACGACGCGGGCCGACCGGGCTTTTCCGGGCCACTCGGCGCGGAATCGGGGATCAGCACCGGCGTCACCCGCAAGCGGCGCGGCTCGATCAGAAACGTCCACACCAGCGCGAGCGCGGCCAGGAGGAGCAGCAGCCCCTGGAGGCCAAGCGATTCGACGGTCGGATAAATCCCCATTGACGGCACTCTCGGCGCCCACGCCACCGGAGTGAGCGGGACGAGGCCGGACTCCTGCAGCTCCGCGATGCCCTTCCCCGCAAACACGACCGCCATGTAGTAGAGCAGCGCGCTGGTCACGCCAAAGAGCGGTTTGAGAGGGAGCCGCACCCCGAACCGGTTGATCGCGACGTAGACGCCCGCCAGCACCACCACACCCACGAGGATCCCGCCAAGCACCGGAACCCACGAGCCCGCGCCGCCGGACACGGCGAGCGCCTTGTAGAACAGCACCGTCTCGAAACCCTCGCGATACACGGCGAGAAACGCCACCGAGGCGAGCGCGAGCGCCGATTTCGTGGAAAGCGCCTTCTCCACCTTGCTCTTCACGAAGCGGTTCCACTTGGCGACTTCCATCTTCGAAACCAGCCAGTAGCTCACGTAAAAGAGCGTGGCCATGGCGGCCATCATCACGCCGCCTTCCAGTCCCTCCTGGCTGGACCGCGAGAGGACGAAGACGGTTTCCAGCGCCAGCGCGGTGAGGAGGCTCATCACGAGCGCGGCAGCGACGCCGAGGTGGATATCGCGCCGGCGATGCCCATTCCCCGTCTTGACGAGAAATGCCATCAGCGCGCCGATCACCAGAATTGCCTCGAGGCCTTCGCGGAGCAGAATGATGAAGGACTGCACCAGCACGTTCGACGCGGAGTTCCGGTCCACGATAGTCCGCTCGGCGCGCTCGAGGGAGCGGGCGAGCTCCTGACGGATTTCGCCAACCTGCGCTGGCGTCGCTCCGGTCCCGGTCCGCGTCCTGAGGCTGCTGAATGCCTCCTCGAGCCGAAGCGTGAGCGTGGGATCCTTCACCCGGAGCTGTCGTTCGACCTGCTCGAACGTGATGTACGCATCCATCGCCATCGCACGCGCTTCTTCGTTCCTGCCCGCGAGGGCGAGGGCGTGCGCGCTGTCGAGCTGCCGGCGCACCGTGGTGAACACCTCGGCCGACACCGCTCTGGTCGCGGCTTGCATGGTGCGCACGGCGGCGAGACGCGCGTCCGAGGCGCCGGGGGAGAGAGCGGCAAGCACCTCGGCGTCACTCATCCGCGCAGTCACCGGGAAAGCGCGGAGCGGCGCCGGCACTTCGCCTCCGGGCCGGGGCAGCCGCAGCGTGGAGGCATAGGCCGCCACCGCCCAGCGGTCCTCGACGGACAGGACCTGCTCGTAGGGAGCCATCGCGGTGCCCGCGGTGCCGATGGTGACGCGACGATAGAAGTCGAGCGGTGAGCTGGCGCGGAGCGACGCGGCGTCGGCGAGATTCGCCGGCCGCGGCGTGAGCGCGGACGCCTGGGGTCCGTCCCCGTAGCCCGCTATGCCATGGCAGACGGCGCACGAGCTCTGATAGATCTCGCGGCCCCGGGAGAGCGACGGAGGGTCGGTTGGAATCTCGTCCAGCGCCAGGTGGAGCGCGGTTCCCAGTGCAACCACCAGATCCGTGACGAGCCGCGTCACCGAATCCGGATCGGCGAAACGGCCCACCATCGCCTCCACCGTGGTCAGAAACGCGATGGTGGACTGCGCGGTGGCGGGCGGCAAGCGGGTCGCGTTCCGTCTCGCCTCGGCGAGGAAGAGTCGCGCCTCTTCGACCTCAGGTGCGGCGACGATCCGTCCGCCGCTCACGCCGAGGGCGTACTCTTCCGCCGCAAGCTGCGCCGTCGCCGCGACCCGCCGTGCGGCAGCGGCTACTTCGGGAGCGAGCGCCTGCCCCGAAAGCGGGCCGACCAAGCCCACCAGGAGCATTGCGATCGCCGCCATCCCATGAATGAGAATGGATCTCAAATAGTTTAATGGCATCGAGAACTAAAGTAGATTGCGGAAGTCGCAATTCCAAGTGCGGGGGTCAGGCTCCTTCGATGATGGCGACGGCACCCGCAGTCCGGGCAGTGTGGGTGAGGGAAAGGGAGATGCGGACCACACCACCGCGCGACGCCACCTGATCCGCTTCGGCGTGGAGCCGAATGGCCGGGCGGCCGCCCTCGTGCCGAACGACCTCTATCTGCCGCCAGCGAAGCGTCCGGCTCCCCGGCAGAGACTGCATCGCTTTATACACCGCTTCCTTGGCGGCAAGGCGGACCGCGAGGTGCTGCGCGGGAGCGGCAGCTCGGACCACATAGTCCCGTTCTTCGTCGGTCAGCAGGCGATGAAGCAGGCGGTCGCCCCAGCGATCGAGGAGACGGGCAGCTTCCGTCGTGTCCACCAGATCGATTCCGACACCGATCAGGGCCATGGCAGGCTCCACACCCATTCGGCGGCCGGGCGCAGGGCGTCGGGAACGGGGAGGTATCCACCGAGCAAGAGACCAATCCACGTCGTCAGTGCGAGCGCCGCGCCACCTCCGAGGAGCAGCGGCCACCATGGCCGGCGCCAGGCGCGAATTGTCCGGCAGCGCCCTTCCCAGAGAGCCAATTCCTCGTGCGCGGTCCGGACGAGCCGGTGCCACGACTGCTCCAACTCGCCTGCGGTCCGCCGCTGATCCTGCTGCCACTCCGCGCCCGGCGAATCCAGCGCGGGAGCTGCAGATTCGAGCCCGAGCCCGGCGGCAGAGAGGCGGGCCGCGAGAACCCTCCGATCATCCGCGGAGGGGAGCTGCCGGGTCAGGCGCTTTCGAGGGTAGCGGGAATAGTCGGCCGACTCGCGAATCTGGCGATCGATCCGCTGGGCGAGTGCGGTGGCGCTTCGCTCCCCTGCGTCATCCCATATCTGGAGCCAGGCATGGGGTCCGAGCGCCGTGCGAACGCCCGCTTCGTCGCCCGCGACAGCGAGTTTGCGCGCCCTACCGGCCTGCTCGAACAGGGCGCCCACCATGGAGAGACGTACCGCGTCGAGTCCCGCGTCTCCCGAGGCGGGGTCGGCCGGCTCGACCAGCGTGCCGAGGAGCGGTCCCAGCTCCGGAATGATCATCGTGCGTTCCAGGAGGGGAGCTCGCCCGCAAGCTCGGCAGCCGCCAGGATGGGGGCGCGACCCGTCCGCTCGGCGTAGCGCGCAGCGAAAGCGGTGAGCGAATCGGCGGTGAATTCCGAGCGAGGCAGCCCCACGGCAAGCAACCCCGCTTCGATGCCCGGCGCGTCTCCCTCGACCTCGATCAGCACATCCATGCGGGGATACCATTCCAGCCGCAGGTCGGCGCTGCCGAGGTGGTAATACTCGACGTAGCGGTCGATCGCGTGGATGCGCCGGTACCCCAGCGCCTCAAGCAGATCCTCGGCTGGGCCGGTCCGAGGGCGAACGTCGTACTCCAACTCGGGGCGGGTCTTGTATCCGTCGGCGGTGATGCGTGTGGGACCCTTCCATCCGAGAAGGCTCTCCCGCATGCCATCATCATGCTGGAACACCCGAAGCCGAAGGACTTCATCCCGCGCCAGCAGCTCGCCGTCCTTGTCATACCGCACGTCGGACATCAGCCCGAGGAATCCTGGACGCGCCCCCGCGGCCGTCAGGCGGGCACGGACCAGTCTCGGATCGGCGACGACCGCCTTGAGCTCGTGCTCTAAAATAGAATCGCCTCCACCACGCGCCCGAGCTCGCTGAAATCGGCGAACACGGCGTGCGCACCAGCCTCCTCGAGCTCCGCCACGGTATAGCCTCCGGTGGCGACGGCGACGGTTCTCGCGCCGATCCCTTCGGCACATCGAACGTCAGCCGGTGTGTCGCCGATAATCACCACCTCCGCGCCGATCGGGATCCTGCCGAAATGGGGCTCGGCTCTGTGCGCGGCGATCCCCGGCAGCTCGTCGCGGCGCGCGTGATCCGACCCGTACGCTCCGACCACGAACCGCTCCGGATCGAGCCCCGCGGCGCGCAGCTTGAGCCGCGCCCCGGGGACCACATTGCCGGTGAGCAGACCGAGCACGACGGTCGCGTCCGCCTCCAGGGCATCGAGCAGCGCGGGAACGCCGGGCATCAGACGGGAACGGTGGCCATGCTCGACGAGGTCGCGCTCGAGATGGGCGAGGTATTTCGCGAGCACGCTCGCGATGCGGTCCGGATCATCGGGCGCGGGATGACCCGCCGCCTCGAGCAGCTCGGTGACGATCTGGGGATCGGTCTTGCCGTCGAACCGGATTCCCGCCGCCAGGGCGAAATCGACGCCGTCGTCTCCGAGCGCGGCGTGAATCGCGCGCCGGCCGGCGCCGGCGCTCTGAAGGAGTGTCCCGTCGATGTCGAAGAGGACGAGCTTCCGCTTCACGCCGGAGTCGAGCCGGTCGTGCTTTCCGCCGCGCACTGCCGGCAGAGCGTGACGCCGCGGAGGTTGCAGATGACGCAGATGAAGGTGGCGCAGCGGGAGCAGGGATATCCCTCGGAGGCCCGCTCCTCCCGCCCACAGGCCCGACACTCCATCGCGTCGCTCGCGGGAGGCTTGGGCGACGAAGGCTTCATGGCCGGCTAATCCGTGATGGCGTAGAGCTTGATTTTGTTGATGAGCGTGGCACGGGAGATCCCCAGCTCCTTCGCTGCGCGGGTCCGGTTACCGCCGTGATAGCGGAGGGTGCGCTCGATGTGCTGGTTCTCCAGATCATCGATGCTCATCGGCGTATGCCGCCGATCGCCCACGCCGGGACGGGCGCGGAACTCACCCGGCAGGTGCTCAACGCCCACGGCGATCTGTCCCCGCGCCAGCAGCATCGCGCGCTCCAGCACCTGCTGCATCTCCCGGACGTTGCCGGGCCAGGCGTACTCGAGGAGCCGGCCCTGCGCGTCTGCTGTGATGATCGGCGGACTGTCGGAATAAATGCCCTTGAGCTCGCCGTGGATTCCCGCGATGAGCCCTGCCCGGTCGTCCGGCGACCGGTCCCGGAGCGGAGGCAGCGCGAGGGTCATCACGTTCAGGCGATAGAACAGATCCTGGCGGAACCGCTCGGCTTCCACTTCCGCTGCGAGGTCACGCCGGGTGGTGACCACGAGGCGGGTGTCCACCGTGATGTCGTGGGTCCCGCCGAGCCGCCGGAACGTGCGGGTCTCCAGCACCCGAAGCACTTTGGGCTGAAGCTCCGCCGGAAGGTCGGCGATTTCGCGCAGCAGAAGCGTCCCGCCGTCGGCGAGCTCGAGATATCCGCGGTGGCGCTCGGTCGCCTCCACAAAAGCGCCGCGCTCGTGCCCGAAAATCAGAGATTCGAGATAGGCAGGATTCTGGCCGCCGACCCGGACTTCCATGAAGGGCTTTCCCGCCCGCACGCCGAGGTCGTGTATGACCCTGGCCGCCGATGCCTTGCCGACGCCCGTTTCGCCGGTCAGTAGGACGGTGGTTCGCTCGCTCTGGGCCAGGAGACCGAGCTGATTGGCGAGCTGGCGCATCGCGGCCGATCCCCCGAGGGAGTCGGCGCCAAACCGGGGCGATCCCGCCCGGATCACCGCCTCCGCCGCCCGTCGCCTTCGGCCCTCGGCCCCGGCCTGTTGCGCCAGAGTGAAGAGGAGATCCGGATCGGTCGAGGTATCGGCCACTCTGCTCGCACCGGCGACGAGAGCCCGGGCGGTGGCCTGCGCGGAGAGATTCTCCCCGAATCCGACGACCAGCGCCTCATGGGCGGCGAGCCGTCCGACCAGGGCGGGCGCGGTTTCAGCGAGATGCATCGCCAGGCAGACCACGTCCGGGCGGCTGCGCTCCAGCGTGGTCACGGCGGCCTCGCCGGTCAGCTCGGGCAGCACCTCGCATCCGGCCTGCTCGAATCGCGCCCCGATCGAGCGGAGGAGGCTGCTATCGTCGTGGATGAGGAGGATGGAGTCGGTCATTGTCTGTCAAGAATGTAGGCAGTGCGACGAAAGAGGCAAGGAGGCAAAGCCTCTGTTGACAGGAATCAGGGCGTCATCACGGTGAGGCACCGCGGCACCACCTCCGCCGTAAATGGCGTCACCCCCACCGGATCACCGTCGAACTGGACCGGCAGCGGCTCGGCCGGCTCGACCGTGAAGCGGGTACCGCGCGCATAGCGAAGGTAGGAGGTTTCGCGGATCACATCGCGCCGGCCGTCGAGCACCACCCGGCACAGGCCGCGGATCCCCTCCCAGGTCGTGTCGGCGGTGACCGCCACCAGATCGAGTATCCCGTCATCAGGGGTGATCTCTGGACGCACCCGGACCACGGGAGGAATCATCTCCCCGCAATTCATGATCAGCACCAGCGCGGCGCGGACCTCGAAGGGCTCCCCGTCGACTGTGATTCTGCACGGAGTGCTCCGGAGCCCCGGGAGTACCCGTAACGTCGTGGCCCAGTAGGCGCCGATCCCCCAGCGCCGCTTGTCCGCCGCGGCGGTCGCGCCCATGACCTGCGCATCCACGCCCGCGCCGCACGCCACGCCGAAATAGTGGGCGCCATCAGGGAGGACGACCCTGCCGAGATCGATGCGGCGGCGACGGCCCGTCATCAGAATCTGGGCAGCGCGGGCGGGATTCGCGGGAATCCGCAGATTTCCCGCCAGGACGTTGCCGGTTCCGCCGGGAATGAGGGCGAGCGGCACCTCGGTACCGACGATGGAGGCCGCGGCCTGCATCGTCGTGCCGTCCCCGCCGAATACCGCCACGACATCGACACCCGATTCGACGCCCTGCCGGGCCAGCTCGCGCGCGTCTTCGTGGCCGGTGGTGACCGCGACGTCGAGACTCCACCCGGCGCGGCGAAGGTACTGAGCCACGCGGCGCGGCGTGGTCTCGTTGGTGCGGGCGGCAACGGGATTGGTGATCAGGAGGGCGCGGGCCACCTCAGTAGTCCCGCACCCAACGGAGCTCCGCCCCGAACTGATAGCGCCGGGTCGAAGACAACGCATCGGCGGCGAGCCCCTGGGCAAAGCAGGTCTGCAGCGGCTCGGCCGACAGCACTGCCCTGAGCTCCCGGACGAACCGGTACTCGATACTCGCGCCGAGATTCCGGGCGCCGAAAGCCTGGCCATTGCTGAGGCAGAAGCCGGCGTTCGCGGTGATGAAGAGCTTGCTGGTGATCGCCCGGCCGATGGCGAACTGGGTCGGCGAGGTTCCCCCGCCGATGAAGCCGGAGGCCGAGAGCCCCGGCCGGATTTGGAACAGCCCCCCGGACGTTCCCAGGATGGCACGTTGCAGCTCGCTGGTCAGCGCGTTCGTGGCGTAGGCCAGGAAGGAGGAAGCCAACTCTTCCCGGCTGTCGAATTGGAGCTGGCCCGCGGCCCGGGGATCCAGCGTACCGAAGACCAGCAGGGATATCAGCTGGGGCTCGGGAATCGGCGGCCGGTCCGGCGGGGTCCGGAGCGTCAACTTGGGAACTTCGAGCGTCCCTCCAATATGGGCGATCACCGGCACATCGCCCTGGGTGCCTTGCGCGTTCCGCACCACGTGCCGTGCCTCGACGTCGAGCTCGGCGTTGAGATCGCCGAAGTACCGCACCGTCCCCCGCTCCACCTCGAAGGTCCGATTAAGCAGAAGGGGAATGTTGAGCGTGTAGGTGCCGCGCGGCGTATCGAGGGTCCCATCGATCCGGTAGACCTTCCGGTTCTTGTTCACACGGAGCCGGCCCTCGAGCTGAAAGTTCGCCTCGAGAGATCGAAGCCAGACCGACTCGCCGATGATGAAATCCAGATCCCGGATCGCGAGGGAATCGAGGAAGCGGCTCTGGAACGAGGACTGGAGATTGGACCTCCGGAGCTCCAGCGTATCGACCAGGTCGGCATTCATCGGATCTTCCAGGTCGACCACCTCCTTGGTGATCAGATCCGCGAAATAGATGACGCTCTCGGTCAGCCGGCCCGCGCCGGTGAGCACCGGATGGGCAAACGACCCGCTAAGACGGACGTCCCCCCAGCTCCGGATCTTCATGTAGTTGGGCACATCCATGAGCGCGAAGTCGCGCGCCGACAGATCGAGCCCGAGGATCGGCTGGGTCAGCTCGGCCAGCCGAACACCCCCGGTGGCGATGAGGTCGCCCTGCCCCCCCTGCACCCGCAAGCTGTCGGTGGTGATGGAATCGCCGGCAAACCGGAAGGTTCCCTTGATGGCCTCGTAGCGGACGCCCAGGCCCGGAACGTCGCTCGCGCCCTCCTTGATACTGAGGTACCCCGCCAATCGGGGAGCTTCCCAGCTCCCTTCGATACGGGCGTCCATGTCGATGGTGCCGGTGACGTTGCGCACATTGGGCGTGAAGGCCTCGATGATTGCGAGCTCGACGCTGTCTCCCTTGGCCACGATGGTGACCGGGCCGGGAAGCTGGCGCTTCGGCATCATCCGGAGCGCCAGATCGAACGGGAGACTGGCGTCCACCTCCACCACCGGCTTCCCGGTGCGCCAGAAAGTCAGGTTGCTCCGGAGCAATTGCTCCCGATAGTCGAACGCCGCGCGGATCAGTGGAGCCTGGAAATCTCCGAAGACCGGCCCGGTGATCGTTGACGAGCCGCGCAGGGTCGGCATCAAACGGGTGCCGCCGAGGCGCGCGTCCACCGCAAGCGACCCATGGATCCCCCTGGTATCCCGTTGCATCAAACCGTACACGTCACCGATCTGGACGCCGAGCGCGGTGACCGAAAGCTCGCCCGGAGACTGTCCCGGCACGTCGCCGGAGAGCTCGATGCTTCCCGAGCCGTCGACCGCGGCGAACCGCACCGTATCGAGCGAAATCCCCGCGTCAGCGACTCTGGCATCGAAGGGCGCCAGAAGCTCCCACTCCCGGCCCTGAAGAGCGAGCCAGAGACTGTCCGCGTGAAAGAGCTGCGCGCCCGCGAGCTGCTCCCATCGCCCGCCGGCACCGAGCTTCAGCAGATTTCTCCCTTCCCCCGCTGCCTCCCAGTGCATCGAGCCGCTCTTGCCACGGAATCCGCCGGCGAGGTTGCCGAAGGCGTAATTCCGCCAGTAGAGGGAGTCCGCGCGCAGCGTGGAGGCAAACGTGGAATCCGCGGCCGCGAGGGTCACGGTGGCGAAAAGGTTCTTGCCGCGATATCCCAGCCAGTGCACCGAATCCACGGTGGCCGCGATCCCCACATTCAGCGCTCCGAGCGCGCCGTCGACCGTGATGTCCGCGCGGCCCCGCCCTCCCATGGTGACGTCACCCTTCAGGGTATCTCGAACGAACCCGGTCATGGCGAGAGCGAGCGAGTCGAACGGTGAGAGATCGGGCGCTTCCACGTGGAGCGCCAGCTTGCCGGTCTTGGGAGCTCGCCACCCGATCGAGCCGGCGCCCTCCACCCGGATCGCCTTCCACGAGGCCGTCAGCGTGTCGACGACGATCAGACTGTCCGCCGCGTGGATCCTCGCCATGGCGGAATCGAACGCCATTTCGCGGAATGTTCCCGCGCCGAGGGATAGATCCATTCGTCCGGCCGGGGCAATTGTCCCGTCCATGACGCCACTGGCGAGCAGTGTGCCGGTCAGGCGGGATGCCGTGCCGGTCGCGCTGAGCGCGGCGATATTGACCCGCTCGAACACCAGACGAAGGGAATCGGCGCCATAGCGCGGCGGCAGCAGGGTGACCCGGCCGAGGGCAATGACATGGCCGATCTCCCCCTCGACATCGGCTTCCACCGCGAGATTGTCGAGCGCCCCGGAAAGCTTGACCCGTCCGCCCAGCGCGCCCCGGGCGGTCAGCGTCGGAAACGCGCGGCGAATGCCCTCGAAGTGGAGCGAATCGAGCACGACATCGGCATCGAGCGCCAGCACTGTCCCCCGCGTGTCGAGGCGCACCGTTCCAGACAGGCGGCTCGCCGGACGTCCGTCGTCCTGGTGCACCGCTTTCCCTGCAAACACCACGTTTTTCCAGGGGCCGGTGAGGGTGCCGTCGAGACCGAGGCGGCCCTCGAGAATCACCGCCGGAGCCACCAGTCGCACCGTGCGGAGATCGAGGTCGGTTTCATGGAGGCGGGCGCCGCCGAAGAACATTCCCTCCGCTCCGCCGAGCCGGAGGTTTCCGTCGAGGGCGAGCCGGCTCTCCGCGCCGCCGGGCACCATCGCGTCCTGGAAGACCCAGTCGAGGGCCACGGTCATGCCGTCGAAGAATCCATCCGCGCGGAGCGGGCCGGTGATCCGGCCGTGGAAGGGAAGCGTGTCGAGGAACGGCCGTACCACGTCGAGATCGAGATTGCCGAGCGCCAGCTGGAGGCCGCGGAAGCCGAGACCGCGGTAAATGTCGGTGATCGCGACCAGTTTGCCGCTGACCTGGCTCGTCGAATCGCCGACCGAAAGCTGGGGAATGTCCCACTCGGTGCGGACGCCGCTCAGGGAGTTGGCTCGAAGCCGAGCCGACCCGGTGAAGTCGGGAAACTTCGGGGAAACCCAGCGAAGATCCGCCAGCGCGAGCCGGGGAGCCTCGAAGGTGAAGTGGTACATGATCGTATCGCGGGGCCAGTCGAGCCGCCCGGCGACGCTTCCAGTGGTGCCGGGAAGCTCGGCGTGCTCGAGCTCGAACAGCAGGCTGTCGTTCTTGGTTCGGACCCGCCCGCGGAGATCGCGAACATCCATCGCCGGATCGCTGATGCGAGCGGCGAGATGACGGATGTCGAGCGTGGTGGGCTGATCGTCGGGCGAAGAGATCAGCGCGCGAGGAATGTCGGCATCGACACCTTGCAGTGTCCGCACGAGCTCGAGTCCTTCGGGACCGCTCTCGATCCGGCGTCCGGGCTTCGACCGTTCAAAGGCGAGGGCGGAATCGACCTGGCGCTGCGTGCGGAGCCGCCCGTCGGGATTCCAGGGGAGACGGATCGTGATTCGGCCGCCCTCGACGCGCAGATTCTGAATTTCCACCAGCTGGGCCGGACCAGTTCCTTTCGGCCCTTCGCCGAGACGGAAAATCTCCTGATAGTTGAGCCGGCCGTTGCGGCGCTTGATGATCTGGATGTCCGGTTCATGAAGGTTGAGGGCCCCGAAGACCATCCGCCCGCCGATGAGGTTCCCGAGCTGGTAGCGCAGCTCGACTTTGGGAATCTCCGCGAAGAGTAGGCCGGTGGAATCGCGAATGACCACGCTGTTGAGGGTAAATCCCTTGAGCCAGCGTCCGCTCACCGAGCCCACCTGCAGCGAGCCGCGCACCATCCCCTGGGCCTGTTCGTTGATGAATCGGGCCACGAGCCGAAGTCCGGGAGGCGTCCAGAGCACCGCCGACACGACGCCGAGCACCGTGGCGATGATGCCACAGAAGAGGACGAATACCCCGCGCGCGACCCGGCGACGCATCAGAAGGCCTGCCCGACCCCGAATTGCACCACGATACCCCGCCCGGTGTTCACGCTGCGGCGGTAACTCTCCTGAAACAGGACGATGTCGCCGTTGTTCCGAATCAGGTAGAGCCGGCTCGCCGGCAGGCGATGCGGATTGTAAGCCACGTCCAGTCGGGCGGGACCGAGTGGTGTCAGAAAGCGAATCCCGACCCCGGGCGTGAACCGCATGACCGGGGACCCACCCTGCCCCTCTCCCCCCCGCTGCCAGACGGTTCCCGCGTCGACGAACGCCGCCAGCCGGAGCCGGTCTGGAAGGAACGGAGACGGAACCCGGAGCTCGACATTCGCGACGATCAGCGAGTTGCCTCCGGTCGCCGCATTCCGGACCAGCGAATCCCGGACGACCGGAACGCCGCTCGTCGTATCCAGCTGCGATTCCAGGATGACGTAGACCAGGGGGCCAAGCTCGTTGCGGTTGTAGCCGCGAACGTCATTGGGTCCGCCGGCGTAAAAGCGCTGCTCCGGCGGCACGAAGTTGCCCGCGCTACCACCGACGGTTACGAAGGGCGACACCACCATGCCGGCACGGAGATGAAGCGCCAGCACCATCGAACCGAAGGGCTGGTAGACCGCCGCGTCGCCGATGGCGCGGGTGAACTGGGTGAACGACGACGACCCGATGAGCCGCGAGCTGTGGCTGACCTCCGCCGAGAGGGCCGAGCCGCGCGACGGGTCGAGGGGATTGTTCACCCGGGTGCGCTGGGCGAGCGCCGACACGGTCGCGATGATGCGCTTCTGCCGGAGCTGGCTGATATCGGTTTCGGTGCAGGCGTTGAAGAAGGCGCAGAAGGAGACGGTGTTGGCCTCGGTGGAGCCGTACGCCAGCCGGTAGGTGAACGAGAGCGGGGTCCGCGACTCGGTTTCCCGGAACAGGGTGATGCTGCCACCCAGCTCTTCGCGCCGATACACCGCGAATTCGCTGCGCCGCTCGGCGAAGAGCGAAAGGGCCACGGAATTGGCGGGCGAGATGAACACCGGACGGCGAAACGAGGTCGTGATGTTGTAATTCATCCGCGACGAGCCGATCGAATCATGCTGGAGAGCGGAGCAGATGGAGTTCTCCAGCGCCGTCACATGGGTCGGCCGGCCCACTCCGAGCTTCGACACCTGCGCCGACACGTCGAAAACCTGGCCCCGGCCCATCGCGTTGCGCTTGGTCCAGCCGAGGCCGGTCCGGAAGCAGTCGTTCGTCCCGTAGCCCACCGCCGCGCGCGCCCGGTGCATCGGGCCTTCCTGCACCTGGATGGTGAGCGGCACCGTTCCCGACCCGGGTACGAAGTGCGCCGTGTCGAGCTCGACCGTCGCATAGCGGAAGAGCTCGGATCGGTAGAGCAGCCGCTGGCTCTCGACCAGGTCGCGGCGGTTGAAGAGCCGTCCCGGCTCGGTCGCGAGCAGTGAGGCGACGAATCCAGAGTCTATCTGATTCGTTCCCCGAACCTGAATCTCACCGATCACCGACGCTTTGCCCGGCTGGACCAGCACGGCGATATCGGCGGTGCGTGCCGCCCGGTTCACGTCGGTTTTCTCAATCAGGACGCGAACCTCCGGGTATCCCAGGTTCTGCAACCGAGTGATCAGCGTATCGGCGCTCACGAGGAGCAGGTCGCGGTCGTACGGTTCCCCGGTGCGTAGCGCCAGGTCGCGCACCAGCCGGTCGGGATGCTCGAGGGAGTCGAGTCCCCGAATCTCCAGGGTCCGGACGCGGACGGGCTCACCTTCGGTGATGTGAAATGTGATGTAGGCGTCGTCGGTGGTGCGGATCACGGTGGTGTCGACCTTCACCTCCAAAAAACCCTTGCGCTGGTAGAAGGTCTTGATCCTGACCGCATCGACGCGGAGGGTGCGCTCGTTCAGACGGCGCTTGACGCCGAGCCCGCTCCACCGCACCAGGTCATTGCTTGCGAAAAAGCTCGAGTTGGTGGTGGCAATCGACGCGGCAAGAATGTCAGGATCGAAGGTCTTGTTGCCGGAGAACCGGAGCCGGCGAATCACCAGGCCCTCCTCCACTCCCTGCGCGTCGAGGGAAGGTACCGGCGCGGCACACAGAATCGAGAAAACCAGGGCAATCGCGGCGGTCTGGCGGGACCGCGCCACGCGGGGGCCGCCAGGGCCCAAGAGTTCATTTGACGACACGGTGCAAATCTAGTCTTATTCTCCCGCCTCCTCCTCCTGGCCAAAGCCTCGCATGCGCCGAACGCTCGCACTTTCCCTCGCCGGACTCTGCCTCGCTCCCGCGCTCGGAGCGCAGTCGCTCGCCAGGCGCCTCGACCGGCTGCTCGATGCCCCGCCGTTCGACCGCCATCACTGGGGCGTCGTGGTGCTCGACACCACCGGCAAGGTCCTCTACGGGCGCAACGCCACACGGCTCTTCGTCCCGGCCAGCAATACCAAGCTGGTGGTGAGCGCGGCCGCGACGGCCCTGCTTCCGCCGGACGGAACGGTCGCAACCAGCGTCTACGCGGCAGGCCCCGTGGAGGACGGAGTCGTCCGGGGGGATCTGGTGCTCTATGGCCGTGGCGACCCGACGATGAGCCGGCGCTGCTACGACGCCGATACGACCCGTGCCGGCGCCTGCGAGACCGACCCGATGCGCAGGATGCGCGATCTCGCCGCCGCGCTTCGAGCGAAGGGCATCCGCCGGGTCGCCGGAAATATCGTGGGCGACGGGAGCTATTTCGAGCCGATCACCGTGCAGGAGACCTGGGAAGAAGGGGATCTGGTGTGGTGGTACGCCGCGCCGGTGTCGGGGCTCGCCTTCAACGACAACAGCGTCGACGTGCGCTGGGGACCGGGCGCCGAGGCGGGAGCGCCGGGCCGAATCACGATCACCCCCGATTTCGGCGATCTCGTGCTGGAGAACCGGACCTGGACCTCGGTGGAGCGGGGCGACGGGCTCGACATCGGGCGCCTGGGCCCGCTGGCACTCTGGGCGGGTGGTTCGATTACGCTGTCCGCGAACCCGCGGACCTCCTACGTCGCACTCCAGGACCCCAATCGCTACGCCGCGAGCGCGCTGCGGCAGGCGCTGGCCGATGAGGGGATCTCGGTGCAGGGAGCGACCATGTCGACCACCGATTCCTCCCGGTACGGAGCGGCGCGGCGCACCGAACCGCTCGCGGAGACAGCCTCGCGGCCCTTCCGGGAGTGGCTGGTGCCGATCCTCGGGCCCAGCCAAAATCTCTTCGCGGAGATGATGCTCAAGCAGGTGGGGAAGCTGGTGAAGGGGGAGGGGAGCTGGCGCGCCGGGCTCGAGGTCGAGCGGCGCTTCCTGATCGACTCGGTGCGGGTCGACTCGACCCAGTTCGCGCTGCGCGACGGCTCCGGGCTGTCCCACACCAACGTGATGAGCCCGGAGGCCTTTGCGAAGCTGCTCCTCTGGCTGCGGCGTCATCCGCGATTCGCCCCCTTCGAGCAGGCCCTTCCGGTCTCGGGCAAGAGCGGCACCATTCGGACCCGGATGGTGGGAACGGCGGTGGAGGGCCGGGTCAAGGCCAAAACGGGCTCCATCTTCCGGGTGAACGCCCTGTCCGGCTATGTGCTGCTCCCCGACGGCCGGACGCGGATCTTCTCCATTCAGACGAACAACCATGACCTGGGTGGCACGGCGATGCTGGGGAGGATCGATAGTCTCGTGGTGCAGATCGGGAAGAAATGAGAGCCTCCAGCCTTCAGCCCTCAGCCATCAGCTTTCAGCTGTCAGCCTCGGCTGATGGCTGACGGCTGACGGCAGTGGATCGCCGGCCATGCCGACGATCTCCCGGATGTTCCCATCCGACTGGCCGGCGGTGAAGGCCATCTACGCCGACGGCATCGCCCGCGGTACCGCCACCTTCGACACCGAGATCCCCGAATGGCCCGCGTGGGATGCGGGTCACCTCGCCTCACCGAGGCTCGTGGCGCGACTCGGCGATGAGGTGGTCGGCTGGGCCGCGCTGAGCCCGGTCTCGACGCGCGCGTGTTACCGCGGCGTCGCAGAGGTGAGCATCTACGTCGCGGAAGCTCGGCGGAGACGCGGGGTGGGCCGGGTGCTGATGGAGGCGTTGATCGCGGCCTCGGAGGAGGCGGGGGTGTGGACGCTCCACTCGTCGATCCATGCCGACAACACCACCAGCATCCGGCTCCACGAGCGCTGCGGCTTCCGGGTGGTCGGACGGCGTGAGCGGATCGCCCGCCGCGCCGACGGCTGGGCGGACACGATCATCATGGAGCGGAGGAGCGCGGTGGCCGGGATCTAACTGGTCTGCTGATCGGCGAAGATCTTGAGATCGGAACTGTGCCCCGGATTCACTTTTCGCTTGGGATCGATGTAGTGCACCGCGTTGTTGACGGCGGTGCAGGCCTCCCCCGCTCCGGTCGCGATGAGCTTGAGCTTTCCCTCGTAGGAGGCGATGTCCCCCGCCGCGTAGATGCCGGGAACGTTGCTGCTCATCACCCGGTTCACCACGATGTCCGCCTTCTGGGTGTCGAGACCCCAGGCCTTGATGGCTCCAAGGTCGGAGTGAAAGCCGAGCTGCGGGAGGACGGCGTCGAACGGCAGCGTCTCGACATCCCCCGTCTTGTTGTTGAGGAGGGTGACCCGCTCGATCCGCTCCCCTCCCTCGATCGCCTGAACCTCGGTGAAGGTGCGGACGTCGCACCGGCCGGTCTGCCGCAGCCGCTCGACCTCGCGGATGGTCGCCGCGTGGGCGCGAAAGCCGTCACGGCGGTGAATCAGCATGACCGAGCGCGCGATCGGGGCGAGGTTCACCACCCAGTCGAATGCGGAGTCTCCCCCGCCTGCGATCAGGACCCGTTGCCCGACAAAGCCGCCGGGATCGAGCACTTTGTAGTCGAGTCCCCGGCCTTCCCAGACCTCGGCGCCTTCGGCCGGGAGCTTCCTCGCCTCGAACGCACCGATTCCCGCCGCGATGAGGAGAGTCCTCGTAGGATAGACTTCCTTGTCGGTCTCGAGGAGGAAATGGCCGATGCCGCCGTCCTCCACCTTCCTGAGCCCGCTGACGATTTCATCGAGCCGCACCTCGCAGCCGAATTGCAGCGCCTGCTCGGTCAGACCTGTGACCAAGTCCTTGGCCAGCACCTTCTGGAATCCCGCGACGTCGAAGATGAACTTCTCGGGGTAGAGCGCCATGAGCTGGCCGCCGAGCGCCGGCAATGCGTCCACCAGGCGGCAGGATGCGCCGCGCATACCGGCGTAGAAGGCGCCGAACAATCCGGTTGGCCCGCCGCCGATGATGGTGATGTCGGTGAGAAGAGGGTCGGTCACGGGGCGCAATATAAGATGGTGAGCTGTGAGCAGTGAGCGGTGAGCGGTAATCGCATTTCCCGCTTACCGCTCACCGCATACTGCCCACCACCAGTATGTTTCGGTCATGCGGATATACACTCGAACCGGCGACACCGGCGAGACCGGACTCTTCGGCGGCGGCCGTGTCTCGAAGGACGATTCGAGAGTCGCGGCCTACGGGGATGTTGACGAGCTCAACTCCGCCCTCGGCGTTGCCCGAGCAACGGAGCCGGGTGCACTCTTCGATCCGGAGCTCGAGGCCATCCAGCGCGACCTCTTTTCCATCGGCGGGCATCTCGCCACACCTGACCCGGAAAAAGTGCGCGCCGCCCTCGCGAAGGCGAGCCTCTCGTCGTCGCGGATCCAGGAGTTCGAGACCGCCATCGACGCGGCCGATGCGGAGCTTCCGCCGCTTCGCGCGTTCGTCCTTCCGGCGGGCGCGCCGAAGGCCGCCGCCCTGCACCTGGCCCGCACCGTCTGCCGCCGGGCGGAGCGCAGCGTGGTGTCGCTCGCACGAGAGCACCCGGTGCCGGAGCTCTTCCTCGTCTATCTCAACCGCCTCTCGGATTACCTCTTCACGCTGGCCCGGCTCGCGAATCTCCGAGCCGGGCGCGGCGACGTGACCTGGTAGCCGTGGATCCGGTGGTTCGGGTCAGGCACGCGGCGGGGAGCTATCCCGTGATGGTCGAGTCGGGGCTGATCGGCCGTCTTCCGGCGCTCGCGGAGGAGCTGCTCCCCGGACGGCGACTGGTCGTCATCACCGATCGCACCGTCGCACGCGCCGTCCCCCACCAGCTCGATGTTCCAACCCTCGTCATAGCGCCGGGAGAGAACTCCAAATCACGGGCGCGCTGGAGCGCCCTGACCGACCGCATGCTCGACCTCGGCTACGGCCGGGATTCGGCGATCGTCGCGGTCGGGGGCGGGGTCGTGGGGGACCTCGCCGGGTTCGTCGCTTCGACCTACCTCCGCGGAATCCCCTGGCTCTCGGTCCCGACATCACTCCTCGCGATGGTGGATGCCTCCATCGGGGGGAAGACCGGCGTCAATGTCCACCAGGGCAAGAACCTGGTCGGAACTTTCCATCCCCCGCAGGCGGTGCTGTCGGATCCCGATGTGCTTTCCACACTGCACCCCGAGCATCTGGGCGCCGGACTGGTTGAGGCGCTCAAGCACGGGATAGTGGCCGATGCCAAGTATTTCGAATGGATCGGCGCAAATGCGACGAGCCTGCTGGCCGGTGACCGCACCGTGCTGGGCGAGCTGGTGTCACGCAGCGTGGCGATCAAAGCCGCCGTCGTGGCAGAGGACGAGCAGGAGCGGGGCCGCCGGGCCGTGCTCAATGCGGGGCATACCGTCGCCCATGCCATCGAACGGGTGAGTGATTACGCCGTGCTGCACGGGAATGCGTTGGCGATCGGCCTGGTGGTGGAAGCACTGCTGGCCCACCGGCTCGGACTCGCCGAACGCGCCCTCGCGCCGACGATCAAACTCGCGCTCGAGCGGTTCGGCCGGCCGACGAGGCTGGACCCGGCATGGGATAATGAGTCATTGCTCAACGCGATGGTGCACGACAAGAAGAACCGCTCCGATTCCCTCCGCTTCGCTCTCCCGATCAGGGTGGGTTCCATGGCCGGACAGGAGAGCAATTGGACGGTGCCGGTTTCGCGCGAGACGGTACAGACCGTTCTTTCAACAGCACGATCCTCAGCCACGCTGTACTGAGTTTTCCACTATTCTCCTGCCGGTGTCCAATGCACTAAATAATTGTTCTGCAATGGTTTACAATGTATTTGCCACAAAACCGTGGACAACTGCGTTGTGGGAAAAGTGGAGGAAATCCGGAACCTGTTGATGTGCGCTATTTTGTGATGTTGATATTGTAAAACTCTTGACTGTCAAAAAATCGTTCCCTAGATTCGTTCCGTCCGTCAGGCCCCCATACCCCAAATCGCGACCGCTTTCGCGAGTGACTTTCGAGCGAGTGCGCAACCGCGGCATCGACCCCGTGAGAGGTGGCATGTCCCACGTCCGGCAACGTTCCCCCCCCCGTGCCCTGTCCAAATCTGCGCCCAACAACTCCTTCGATCAGTACCTGCTCGACATCCGCAAGCTCCCGATGATTGCGGATCCGAAGGAGGAGATTCGGCTCGCCAAGCGAGCGCGAAAGGGAGATCAAGCGGCGACCGATCGCCTGGTGACAGCGAATCTCCGCTTCGTGATCTCCTATGTGAAGCGCTTCCAGGGTCACGGCCTCGACCTTTCCGAGCTGGTGGCCATCGGAAACGAAGGGTTGCTCAAGGCGGTTCGGAAGTTCGATCCGGCCCACGGCGTCAAGTTCATCAGCTACGCGGTGTGGTGGGTGCGCCAGTGCGTGCTCAAGGCGCTGGCCGAGCAGACCCGCACCGTCCGCATTCCGCTGAATCAGAATGCCGCGCTCATGAAGATGGCCAAGATCGAGAGCCTGCTCTCCCAGGAGCTGGGCCGTTCGCCCACCGACGCCGAGACCGCGCAAGTCCTCGACGAGCCGGTGGAGACGATCCGGCAGGCGCGGCTCGTCTCGACCGTCGAAGTCTCGCTCGATGCGCCGGTCGAGCGGCACGACTCGGGCGCCTCCACCTTCGGCGAGCGGGTCGCCGGGACCGGCACCGGCGATATCGAGGACCTGGTGGATACCGGGCTCCGGAAGGAGTTCCTTTCTTCCCTCTTCCGCCGGTACCTCACCCCGCGCGAGCAGCGGATCCTGGCGCTGTATTACGGGCTCGAGGAAGGCAGCGAGGCGCTCACCCTCGAGGGCATCGGCGCCATGCTCGGGGTCACCCGCGAGCGGGTCCGGCAGATTCGTGAGCGCGCCTTCGAGAAGCTGCGGAATGCGCCTGAGGTCAAACATCTCCGCAATTTTCCCTCCGCTGCATGACGAGGGAGTAGCGAAGAGCGAAGAGCGAGGACGGGGAATGCCTTTCCCTCTTCGCTCTTCGCTCTTCGCTATTCGCTAGATTTGGAGTGTGCTCACCCCGCTTCCGAGCCTGACCGAGCCTCTCGTCGCCCTCCTCACCGCAATCGTCGGGCCTCGCTGGGTCCGCCATCGCAAAGCCGAGCTCCGCACCTTCGAGGGTGACGGCCTCCCGACCCATGCCGCGGTGCCCCGGCTCGTCGTCCTTCCCGGCAATCGTGACGAGGTCATCGCGGTGGTGCGCGCGCTGCATGCCTCCGGTACCTCCTGGGTGGCCCGCGGCGCCGGGACCGGCCTCTCCGGTGGCGCGCTTGCCTCGGAAGACAGCGTCCTCGTGGTGCTCACCAGACTGAACCGCATCATCCACCTCGATCCCGTCCGGCGGCGCGCGGTGGTGGAGCCCGGAGTCGTCAACGCGCGACTCTCCGAGGCGGCCCTCCCCTACGGACTCACGTACGCACCGGATCCTTCCAGCCAGAGCGCCTGCACCCTCGGCGGCAACGTCGCCGAAAACGCGGGTGGGCCGCATTGCCTCAAGTACGGCGTCACGACCAACCATGTCGTCGAGCTCGAGGTGCTCCTCTCTGACGGCTCCCTCGTTCGGCTCGGCAGTCCGCAAGGCGACGCGTGGGGGCCGGATCTCGCGGGGCTGTTCGTCGGCAGCGAAGGCATGTTCGGCATTGCGCTCGAAATCACCCTGCGGCTCTCGCCGCTGCCTCCCGCGATACAAACTCTGCTGGCGGATTTCGTCACCGTGCGCGCGGCGAGCGAAGCGGTGGGCGCGATCATCGCCGCCGGCATCGTGCCCGCCGCACTCGAGATGATGGACCAGGAATGCATCCGCGCGGTGGAGGCGTCGATCTATGCCGCCGGCTATCCGGTGGATGCCGGCGCCGTTCTCCTCGTCGAGCTCGACGGCCAGCCCGCCGCGGTGGCCGCGGAAAGCGGGCAGGTCGAGCGGCTGCTGACCGAAGGGGGCGCGCGGGGAGTGCGGAGCGCCTCTTCACCCATGGAGCGCGCGCGGCTCTGGCAGGGAAGGAAGAAGGCGTTCGGGGCCATGGGCCGGGTCGCCCCAGACCTCGTGGTGCAGGACGCGGTGGTCCCGCGGTCCGCGCTTCCCGACGTGCTCGAGCAAATTCTGGCGATCGGTCGGAGCTACGGACTGCTGGTGAGTAACGTCTTCCACGCGGGAGACGGAAATCTCCATCCGAATATCTCGTTCGACCATCGGGACCTCGATCTCGCCGACCGGGTTCACAAGGCGAGCCGGGAGATCATGGCGGTGTGCGTCGCCGCGGGGGGCTCGATTACCGGGGAGCACGGCGTGGGTTCCGACAAGCTGGAGTACATGCCGCTTATCTTCGATTCGGAGACGCTTTCGGCGATGTGCGACGTTCGCAAGGTCTTCGACCCCGATCAGCGAGCCAACCCGCGCAAGGTGGTCCCGGTGCACTACTGCAGGGAGTGGCGGTGAACGACTCCATCTTCATGCGCCTGCGCCATGCCTTTGGCGAGGCCATGGTCGAGCGCGACCGCGATGGCCGGCCCCGGGTGATCCCCGATTCCGCCGACGGAGTGGCCGAACTGTGCACGCTCGCCCACACCAATGCGTGGCGGGTCCGGGTCGAGGGGCAGGCGACCTGGATGCCCCCGGATGCGCCCGCGGACGTCGCCCTCGCGACCCGCGGACTCTCCCGCGTCGTGCAGGTTGCCCCCGCCGATCTGGTGGCCACCGTGGAGGCGGGCGTCGACCTCGCCACGCTGCGGCGCGAGCTGCAGGCCGTCGGCGCCTGGCTCGCGATCGATCCGCCGGGCCGGCCTGAGCGGACCATCGGCTCGGTCGTCGCCACCGGAACCGCCGGCCCGCTCCGACATGGCCTGGGTCCGGTGCGCGATCACATCCTCGGTGGCACAATTGTCACGGGCGACGGCCGCGTGATTCGCGCGGGCGGCAGTGTCGTGAAGAACGTCGCCGGCTACGATCTCACCAAGCTGCAGGTCGGCGGATTCGGTGCGTTCGGCGTGCTGACGCAACTGCATCTCCGGCTCCGCGCCCTCCCCGCCCTCCGGGTCACGCTCATCGCCCGGGGGGAACGCGACCTCCTCACGCACCAGGCTCGCGCACTCATGGAGCGTCAGCTCACCGCGTCGTCCCTCGAGCTTTTTTCTCCCGCACTCGCTGCGGAGGCCGAATGGGTCCTCGCGCTCGAGCTCACCGGCACGGAAGCCGGTGTCGAAGCCGAGATGGCCCGGGCGATGGAAGGGGCGGAGACACCATGGACCCGGCTCACGCCGGAGGCCGCAACCACATTCTGGCAAGCCACCGCGCGCGGTGCGCTCGCCGCTCCGCTCACCTTCCGCCTCGGCGTGTTTCCCGACGGAATGGACGATATGCTGGATGTGCTCGCGGAACAGCTCGACACCGGACTCGTCTCGGCCGGTCCAGGCCAGGGCCTCCTGCGCTGGTCGGGCGAGGCTTCAGTCGACGCGCTGCGGTCGGTGCGGCACCTCGCCGCGGAGCGGGAAATCCCGCTGACGCTGGAGCGCGCTCCGTGGATGGTGCGCAACGCCTTCGGGCATTTCGGCGCATATCGCGAAGGAGTCGGCCGCCTGGTGTCCAAGTTGCGCAGCACCTTCGATCCAGACCCCACTTTCGCGGTGGCGCTCGAAGGCGGCGCGCATGAGTAGAGGGGGGTTCGAGGCCCTCGATCCATGCGTCCACTGCGGTTTCTGCCTCCCGGCCTGCCCCACGTACCTCGCGACCGGCGACGAAAGTGATTCGCCACGCGGGAGAATACTTCTCATGCGCGCGCTGGAGCGCGGAGAGCTCCCCGCCGACGATCCGGCGGTTCGCGAGCACCTCGATGCCTGTCTCGGGTGTCGCGGCTGCGAGCCGGTCTGCCCGGCCGGCGTCGGCTTTGGCCGGGGACTCGAAGCGGCACGCGGAATACTGAAGGACGTCAACGGTCTCCCCTTGCTCGCACGGTTGACACTCGGCGTGTTCCGTCGGCGCGCGCTCTGGCGACCGGCGTTTACAGTGGCGCGGTGGATTCGGGCGACGGGAATTCCGACGCGCCTCGCAGGCGCAGGTCGGTTCGGGTTTGCGATGGGGATGCTGGATGCCAGTGGGGCGGGGTTGGGGATCGGGAGCTGGGGGTTGGGGGAAAGGCTTCTCCCCAACCCCCAGCTCCCAACCCCCAGCTTCCAGCAACCGCACTCCCGCGCCACTGTGGCCCTCTTCCGCGGCTGTGTCATGGACACTCTCTTTCGGCGCGTCCACGACGCCACCCGCCGGACCCTCGAAGTCAACGGCTATCGCGTGGTCGAGGTCAAAGGCCAGCGCTGTTGCGGCGCGCTGCACGAGCATGCGGGAGATCGTCGCGCGGCGCGCAGGCTGTTGAGTCAGAACGCTACCGCTTTTCGCGGCCAGGTCGATTTCATCGCGGTGAATAGCGCGGGGTGCGGCGCGCTGCTTCGCGACGCGGCGCACCTCGATCCCTCGCCGGCTGGTGTGGAACTGGGGTCGCGAGTCCGCGATGTCTCCGAGCTGCTGGCCGCCGCCGGTCCGGACCCGGGAGCTCCTCTGCCGATGGAAGTGGCGTACGACGCGCCCTGCCACCTGGAGCACGCCCAAGGCGTGCGTGACGCACCGCTTCGCCTCCTGCAGGCAATACCCGAGCTCGTCGTCCGCCGGCTTCCGGGCTCAGACCGGTGCTGCGGCAGCGCCGGCATCTATTCGCTGCTGCAGCCCGCCTTGTCGCGCGCCGTGCTCGACGACAAGATCCAGACGATCGCGGCCGCCGAGCCGCGTCCTGCGTTCGTTGCCACGGGGAATCCCGGATGTCTCATGCAGATCGGCGCGGGGCTCCGGGCGGCCGGGCTTCCGATCGGCGTTGCGCATCCGGTCGAGCTCCTCGACTGGTCCTACGCCAGGGCGGGGCGCTGACCGCTTACCTTCCTTCCATGCAGCTGGACTTCTCTCTTCCGTCCGCCCATCTCAAGACGCTCCGCTCAGGTGCCGTGATGGTTCGGGATGCACCGGTCGTACTCCAGATCCGGGGTCCCGGTGCGCTGACCTGCCTGCAGGGACTTCTCACCCAGGACCTCGCCGCCCCGGGACCGGACACACTGGTCTATGGCGCGTTGCTGACGCCCAAAGGGATGATCGTTGCCGACGCCTGGGTCGTCAGAGAGGAATCGGAATTCTTCCTTGCGATCGACGCGAGAGCACGTGAGGATGTGCTCACCCTCCTCGGACGCACGCTTCCACCACGCCTCGCCCGGGTCAGCGATCTCACCGAGACCTGGCGCGCGGTCTGGATCATCGGCGCCTCGGCACCGGACCGCCTGGCGCGGGCGCTGGGGAGCGAAGTACCGGGTGCGGGGAAGGTGATCCGCGCGGGAGCCGATGGACCCGTCCTTGCCGGCGGCACGTTGCCGGCTCCGTTCAGCGTTCTGACGCTTGGGCCCGTTTCCGTGATCGACAATCTTGCCCGTGCGTTCCTCGCCGGGTCGGGCCACGAGGGCGCCGAGGCTGAGCTGGCCGGTGCCCGCGTGCTGGCGGGGTGGCCGACGCTCGGCCGGGAAATCGACGAGAAGACGCTGCCACAGGAAGTCCGCTTCGAGGAGAATGGCGGGGTGTCTTACACCAAAGGCTGCTATACCGGGCAGGAGACGGTGGCGCGAGTGCATTTCCGCGGTCGCGTGAACCGCACCTTGCGGGGAGTCGTGCTGGAAGGCGGGGAACCGCCGGAGGATCGGACGCTCATGCTCGGTGCGAAGACCGTCGGAGACCTCAAGACGGCGATCGTTCTTCGGGATCGGGTGATCGCACTTGCGATGGTGCGGCGGGAGGTCGAGAACGGCGTGCCAGTTCGCGCAGGATCACGGGAGGCGCTCGTCACTGCGCTGCCGTTCGGCGACGAGGCGCTCGGGGGGTAGAGGGGAGGGGTCATGGGATCTTGGGATCACTGAGCCCCTGACCCCTGACCCCTGAACTTACGGCGTCTTCGCGGTGTCCCCGGCGACCTTCGTGGTGTCGGTCTTGATCGTGGTGTCGGTGACGGTGGTGGTGACCGTCGTGGTGGTGGTGACCGCAGTCGTGTCGGCGGCGGGGGCTTCGTCCTGCTTTGCGCCGCAGGCAGCCAAGGCAACCACTGCAGCAACCACGAGGTACTTCGACATTGGGTCATCCTTCGTTGTTCGGGTGACGAATCGATGGGGGATGGGGGGCGCCTCGAGTGACGCCAAATGATACAACCTTTAAAGGTACCAAGGAGTGCTGTTTTGTCAAACAATTCACGATCAATGAGTTACCTGGCTTCGACAGACAGTTTGCCACGCACGTTCGGTGCCCTGAAGGAAAGCCCTTGGGGCCAGCTTCCGCTTCGGGGCCGCTCCGTTCGAGACGAGATTCGCGAAAACCTGTTGCGGTTCCTGGCTCGCGGCGAAGAGCTGTTTGCCGGCGTTGTCGGCTATGAAGACACGGTGCTCCCACAGCTCATCAACGCGCTCCTCGCCCGCCACGATTTCATTCTCCTCGGGCTCAGGGGGCAGGCCAAGAGTCGGATCCTGCGCGGGCTCACCGGCTTTCTCGACGACTGGCTGCCAATCGTCGAAGGGAGCGAGGTCAACGACGATCCGTTCGCCCCGATCAGCAAATACGGGCGGGAACGGGTGCAGTCGGAAAAGGACGCAACGCCGATCGGGTGGGTGCATCGCAACGACCGGTACGTGGAGAAACTGGCGACGCCCGACGTGACCATCGCCGACCTCATCGGCGACCTCGATCCGATCCGCGCGGCGCGCGGGGGGCACGTGCTCTCCGACGAGCTGACCATGCACTTCGGCCTGCTCCCGCGCGCCAACCGCGGGATCTTCGCCATCAACGAGCTCCCGGACCTGGCGGGAAAAATCCAGGTCGGGCTCTTCAACATCATGCAGGAGGGCGACGTCCAGCTCAAAGGCTACCCGGTGCGGCTGCCGCTCGACGTCCTGCTCTGCTTCACCGCCAACCCGGAGGATTACACCGCGCGCGGCAAGATCATCACGCCGCTCAAGGACCGGATCGGCTCGGAAATCATCACCCACTACCCGCGCTCGGTCGAGCTGGGCATGGCGATCACCTGGCAGGAAGCCTGGACCGAGCGGAACGGGAGCGCGCCTCCCGCCAGAATTCCCGAGCTGGTGCGGGAAGTGGTGGAACGGATTGCCTTCGAAGCGCGCGGCGACAAGCGGGTGGACCGCCGTTCCGGCGTCAGCCAGCGCCTGCCGATCAGCGTCCTGGAAAACGTGGTGTCAAGCGCCGAGCGGCGCGCGCTGGCGCACCAGGAAAAAGAATCGGTGCCCCGCATCGCCGATCTCTACGCCGCGCTGCCCTCCATCACCGGCAAGCTCGAGCTGGAGTATGAAGGCGAGCTGCAGGGAGCCGAAGCCATCGCGAAAGAGCTGATCCGGCGCGCGGCGCTCCGGACCTTCACCGATCGTCTGGGCGACGAGAACGACGAGCGGCTCGACCGTATCGTCGCCTGGTTCGATCAGGGCTCCGCGCTCAAGATCGGGGGCGACGAGCGGGCGAATGTGGCGGTCAAAGCGTTTGCGCTCGTGCCGGAGCTTCTGGCGCTGGTGCACGACCTCGATTTGGCGGAGGTCGGCGATCAGCCGGTCGAGGTCGCGGCCTGTGAGCTTGTCCTCGAGGCGCTGGCCGCTCAGAAGAGGATCAGCAGGAGTGAGGAGGTTGGGTGGACCGCCGCGAGAGGTAAGCGGTGAGCGGTGAGCGGGATCAGCCTTTCCCGCTTACCGCTCACCGCTCACCCCACAGAGTCTTCGCCTGCGCAACAATCACCGCAGTCGCCCCGTCCAGCCCCAGCATCCCCGTATTCAGCACCATGTGGTAATTGGTCGCGTCGTTCCAGTCGCGGCCGTAGTGATGCGCGTGGTAGCGGGCCCGGTTGGCGTCGCATTCCTTGACCCTGCGCTCTGCCTCCCGCGCATCCACGCCGTCGCGCTCGGCAATCCGCGCGATTCGAAACCGGAGCGGTGCCACGATCTTCACGTGCAGCGCGTCATGCGAGCCGGACAGCACCGCCGGCGCGGCGCGACCCACCAGCACCACCCTGCCCTCGGCGGCAATCTCCGCCACCACTTTCTCGGTGATCTGCACCAGTGATTTCTCTTCCGGCTCGGGGAGTCGGTCTGGCGGATCGCTCTGCAACTCGGGCGCGGAGCGGGAGAGCGCGCGCACCAGCCGCTCGACGAAGCCCGGTGCGCGCTCCTCCCGATTCGCCACTTCCGCCGGCGGAAGTCCGGCCCGCTCGGCCACGCGGTCGATCAGCTCGTTGTCCACCACGCGGAACCCCAGCGCGCTGGCAACCCGGCTGGCGATCTCGCTGCCACCCGACCCAATTTGTCTCGACACGGTGACGATCATTTGGTCCTCCCGAGGTACCAGCGCGCCCACACAGTGCCCGCGAGGCAGACAGCTCCACCGAGGAGCACGGCGGGTCCGGCGCCTAGGTGTTCTGCGAGCCAGCCCGCCTGGAGCGAGCCGAAGGGCGCCATTCCCACGACGATGAAGCTGTAGAAGCCGACCACCTGGCCCCGGAGATCGTCGGGCGCCTCGGTCTGCAGCATGGTGTTGGTGAGAATCGCATTGAGCGCCGCGGACAGCCCCGCCCCCAGCAGCACCGTGAAGGAGAGGGCAAAGTGCCGCGTGAGGCCCAGCAGGAAAATGCTCGACGCGAAGCCCGTTCCTGCCCACAGCAGCACTTTATCCCGCGGGAGGCGATGCCCCAGCGCCGCGATCGAGATCGCCCCGGCGGCGGCGCCTATTCCAAAGGCCGAGGTGAGCGCTCCATAGCCACCGGCGCCGGTGCCGAGGGTGTCGCGGGCGAATACGGGAAGGATCGCGACGAATGACACGCCGAACACGGTAAAGATCCCGGTGAGGATCACCAGCGTCCGCGGCCACGGCGATCCGAAGACGTGACGCATTCCCTCGCCAAGTCCGGTGCGGCGCACGGCAGGGCTGGAGGCGAGATCGGGCGTGATCCGGAAGAGGCCAATGAGGACGGCAAGGAAGCTGGCGGCGTTCACGAAGAAACAGGTCGCCGCACCTGCCGCGGCGAGGATCACTCCCGCCAGCGCCGGCCCGAACACCCGCGAGAGGTTGAACGCCGAGGAGTTGAGGGCAATGGCGCTCATGAGATGCTCCCGCCCCGACAGGTCGCCCAGGAAGGCCTGCCGGATCGGGATCTCGAACGCGCTGATCAGACCGCCGAACAGGGAGAGCGCATACACCCACTCGATGGTGATGGCGCCGAAGGCGGTCAGAAACCCGAGCGCCAGGGCCTCGGTCAGGAAGAGAAACTGGAGCAGCAGGAGGGCACGCCGTTTGTTCACCCGCCCGGCCACCACGCCCCCATACAGGGTGAACAGGAGGACCGGAAGCGCGCCGAAGAAGGTGACCAGGCCCACCTGAAAGGCTGAGTTCGTCAGCTCGAGCGCGAGCCATCCCAGCGCCACCGTCTGCATCCAGGTGCCACAGAGGGAGACGAACTGGCCGAAGATGAAGAATCGGAAATTCGGGTTGCGAAGGGCGCCGAACGACTGCGAGGCCAACTGCGGTGAGCGGTGAGCGGTGAGCGGTGAGCGGGAATCGCTCTCCTGGGGGGCCGTCATGCATCAAGATAGTATCTTGCAGGCAGGTCCCGTTCACCGTTGACCGTTCACCGTTGACGCAGTTCCGAGGTAGTGTGCGCTACACGACTTACCAGAAGCACATCCCCGGTCTCGCCGACGCCGTCAACCTGCAGGCGTTGCTGGATCAGCTGGGCGACTTTCTCCTGCAATCCGGCTTCGCCGGGGGGCCGGGCGACTGGCCCTGGTGGGCTGAGCCGGGCGAAGGGGGAGACAAGTCGCTGGATTCCCTGCGCGAGGCGATCCTGCGCGCGCTGATGGAATCGGGTCAGCTCACGCCTGACATGATGAAGTTTCTGCGGGGAGACTCCACCGGCGATCCGGAGAAGGACCGCGAGCTCGAGCGCCAGCTCGGAGAGCTGCTCGACCGGATCGTCCAGCGTCTCATGGACGAGGGCTACCTCAACGTCAAGGAAGCCCCGCAGATGCCCGATGGGATCACCCCGCTCCTCGGGCCGGGCGGAGAGGCCGCCTCCGCCGCACGCGACGTGCAGTTCAACCTGACCGAGAAGGGAATGGACTTCCTCGGCTACAAGACCCTCAAGAACCTGCTGGGGAGCATCGGCAAGTCGAGCCTCGGCGCCCACGAGACGCCGCACCTGGCGACCGGCGTGGAAACCGAGGGGGCGAGCAAGCCTTACGAGTTTGGTGACGTCATGAATCTGGACGTTGCGGCGACCCTCTCCAGCGCCATCGCACGTGAGGGGCTCTCGATGCCTCTCAATCTCGAGTACAGCGACCTCCGGGTGTACCAGTCGGAGTACCGCTCCTCCGCGGCGACGGTGCTGATGCTCGACTGTTCCCACTCGATGATTCTGTACGGCGAGGATCGCTTCACGCCGGCCAAGAAGGTGGCGCTCGCGCTCACCCATCTGATCCGCACCCAGTATCCCGGCGATTCGCTCCGGGTGGTGCTCTTCCACGACTCCGCGGAGGAGATTCCGCTGGGCGCACTGCCCGGGGCGCAGGTCGGGCCGTATCACACCAACACGGCCGAGGGGCTCAAGCTGGCCCGGAGGATTCTGTCGGGACAGAAGAAGGACATGAAGCAGGTGATTATGATTACCGACGGCAAGCCGACGGCGCTCACCTTGCCGAATGGCCAGGTCTATATCAATTCAGCGGGGCTCGATCCCCGGATCCTCGCCGCGACGTACCGGGAGGTGGGCCACTGCCGCCGGAGCGGGATCATGATCAATACGTTCATGCTCGCCCGGGATCGAGCGCTGGTGGAATTCGTGAAACAGGTGGCGACGATTTGCCGGGGGAAGGCCTATTTCACGAATACGATGACGCTGGGGCAGTTCATTCTGATGGACTTCCTCAAGCGGAGGACTACCAGGATGTAGGTCGCCCCCCTCTGAGCCGGAGTCGACACGCTCGACACTGGACACTGCGATTGTCGCCCGAGGTTGTGGTCAGGTTTGTGTAAAGTACCAATAGAATTCTACGACATCCCGCTGCCTGAACCCTGGCACGACGTGGACTGCCGGCTCCCGATCACATTCATTCCCGGTGCAGCGCGGCGACATGATCACCGGCTGGCATCGCGACCGGATCCAGATTCTTCCGGATGGCACCTGCGGCGTGGCCCTCGACGGGAAGCCGATCTGGCGGAGTCGCGACATTCTGCCATTGGATGTTCGATACCGTGTTGCCCTCAGTGGCAATTCCGCGCGCACCACGATGATCGCCGGCCCGTTGACGGTCTGGCAGGGGGTAAAGCAGGACATCGATTGGAAGACGGCTCCGAGATAGCCCGCCGAAATCCGGTCTTGTGAGTCCCTGCCGGCCGCCCCAGATTGAAGCCATGGAACGAGTTGATCCCACCGTACTGGAACTTCAAACCAGGCTCTTTCGAGAAATGAGCCCCGAGCGGAAGCTCGAGCTCGCCGGACAAATGAGGGATTTCGCCTGGGAACTCGTCGCGGCGGATGTTCCGGCCCGATTTCCCAAGCTGACAGAGGCTGAGGTACACACTCGAGTCCGTCAGCGTTTCGTGAATGTCACTCCCTGAGCTCATCGCCCGGTTCGTCCGCCCGCTGACGCAGCTCGATGTTACCTACATGGTTGTCGGAGGCGTCGCAGCGATCATCTACAGCGAGCCCCGATACACCCAGGACGTCGATCTCGTCGTACGATTGGAGCCCAAACACGCTGCGGACTTTGCGGCCGCATTACCCGGTAACGAGTTCTATGTCCCGCCGCTCGAAGTCATCGAAGCGGAGGCTCGACGCCCCGCCTTCGGGCACTGCAATCTTTCCCATCATGACACGGGGCTTCGGCCGGACATATATCTCTCGGGAAAAGATCCTGTTCAAGACTGGGGGCTCACCCGGCGGCACAAGATTGTTCTTCGTGGTGAACCGGTCTGGCTGGCACCGGTCGAGTACGTCATCCTCGCGAAGTTGAAATTCTATCGAGAGGGCGGCTCCGCCCGGCATCTGGAGGATATCGCTGCGATTCTCCGAATCAGCTCGGACCGTATCGATTACCGGGAATTGGAAACCCAAATCAGCCAGCAACTCCTCGGCCCCGAATGGGAAAAGGCCCGGCAAAGCTAGCCGGGCCCGTTGCCGTTCCCCCTTCCCCCTTCCCCGCTATTGCACCCTCTTCGCCATCATTCCCGCCGGCATCGTCTCGCCCGCATTCACCCCGTTGATCGCCGCGATGAGCTCCAGCTTCACCGCCGAAGGGTATTGCCGGTAAAACTCCTCGATCGTCATCGCTCGCGGGAGCCGCACCAGCTGGAGGTGCACCGGCTGCTTGTTGAGCGCCGCCTGGTCGGTGAGCGTCGCAAAGCTCCGCATCGACTGGCCGATCACGCCGGAGTAGCTGGAATACCGCGCTCCCGAGGAGTACCCGAGAAGCTGGTAGGTGATGTTCCCGTAGCGGACATACATCACCCGTCCCGCCACCACATTGCCCTGCTGGTCCTGCGCCTGGAACTCGGCCGTCGCCGCGGGGAAGCCGTTTACCGTCACCCGCTGGCTGTTGCCCATCTGGACGCCCTGTTGCTGGGCGAACTTCTGCAGCAGCGTTTCCGGTGCGTCGCTCCCGCCCAGGGAAAGCTGGACGACGGCATCGTTCTGCGGGCTCACCGCAACCACCGCGTCCGCGCGGTTCTGGGTCTGCCACTGCGACGGGAAGTCCATTCGGAACCGCAGGTCGGGATGGTTGAATCGTCCCCCCTCGAAGTAACCCAGCCGAGGATTCACGCCGAAGACGATGCCGTCGATCGCGCGGAGATAGGTATCGCGATTGATGACGGCAGTCCGCAGACTGTCGGCGGGCACGGTCGCCGCGCGCTGCTCTGCCTTCTGGAAGCGGTCCCCCGGATCGGGATGCGACGACGCCCAGGTCGGCACCTTGCCGCCCCCGGCCAGCTCGCCGACACGGGCCAGGGTCTGGAACGTCTCCGACATCGCCCGGGGATCGTAGCGGAGGCGACGCATGTATCGGAAGCCCAGCTCATCGGCCTGAGACTCGTCGCCCCGGCTGTAGCTCAGGAAGAGAAGACCCAGCCCCTGCTGCAGGGCACCGGCATTCTGCGCGACTTGTGAGGAGAGGATCGATCCGGCGATCAGGCCGACGGTCGCGAGCTGCTCCCGGGTCATCTGCTGCGCCGAATGACGGGCGGTGACATGGCCGATCTCGTGCCCCAACACCCCGGCCAGCTCGGCCTCGGATCCGAAAAACGCCAGGATGCCGCGGGTCATGAAGATCTTCCCGCCGGGCGCCGCGAAGGCATTGACCTCGGGATCCTCGACAACCTCGAACACCCAGGGCAGTCCCGGCCGCTCGGACGCCGCCGCGAGCCGTTCGCCGACGGCCCGCACATAGCGCTGCACTCCAGAATCGGGGTAGGTGCCCAGCGTCGCGCGCGCGCTGGCCAGCATCTGGTTTCCCATCTCGATTTCCTGGCTCTCGCTGACCAGCAAAATCTCACTCTTACCGGTTGCGGGATTGGTGGAGCAGCCGGCGACGAGTGCCCCGGCGACAATGCTCTGAAGAACACGGAGGTAAAGGCTCCGGATTGCTCGGCTCATGATGCATACCTCTCAAAGGGCGCAAAGACGCAAGGGCGCAAGGGCGCAAGAAGCGCGAGACGCGATCACTTTGCGCCTTTGCGCCTTCGCGCCTGTAGATAGTGTGACGCCTGAACGGTAACAGATCACACCGCGACTATCTTCCGCCGTACCCGACGACCTCCTCCCCCCCGCCCCGCCGGCTGGCAAGTGGACTTCGACCGAAAGGGCGTTACCGATGATCAGGCACCTGCTAGCCGCACTCGCTCTCCTCCTTCCGGCCGCGACCCTGCAGGCGCAGGCCGCGCCGATCACCGTTTTCGTGGTCCGCCACGCCGAGAAGGGGCCGGAGACTCCGGACCCCTCGATCACACCCCAAGGCCAGCAGCGGGCCGCGGCGCTCGCGCGCGTCCTGGGCGATTCCCGCGTCAGCGCCGTCTTCGCGTCGGAGTTCAGGCGCACCCAGGAGACGGTGACCCCGCTCGCTGCCGCCGCGGGACTGACCACGGCGGTCGTCCCGGCGGGATCGCTGGATTCCCTGGTCCTGCGGCTCCGCGCGCTGCCTCCTGGAAGCCGGGCGCTCGTGGCGAGCCACAGCAACCTGGTGCACCTGATCGTGGAGAAACTGTCCGGAGTCAAGATTCCGCCGCTCACCGATGCCAATTACGACCGCCTGGTGGTGGTGACGGTGATGGCCGATGGCAGAGGGGAGGCCGTGGTACTGAGGTATGGGGAAAGGTGAAGGGGGAAATAGGGGAAGGGGGAATGGGGAAAGGGCAAGGCGGTATTGGTCCCGTTCCCCCTTCCCCCTTCACCTTTCCCCGTCCAGAACAAGCGCCCTCGCGCCGACCGCGGTCAACCGGCCCCCGGCGGTGGGCTCCAGATCGAGGATGAGGGACCGGTTGTCGCTTGGGACGACACTCCAGATGCTGCCGTTGAACCGAAGAATCACTCCCTCCTCTCCCGCGGCGTAAACTTCAGTCGGCCCGAATCCCCAGACCGTTCTAAGCTCCCGTTGCGTCGGGCTCTGCATCGAATACCACCGCACGCCGTCATACCGGAAGATGGCACCTCCCGAACCGACGGCGAAGAGATCGTCGGGCGCGGTCCCCCAGACGCCACGCAGCAGCGCATTGCTCGAGAGCCCCATGTCCCGCCACTCGGCCCCGTTCCAGGCGAGCGCAGTTCCGCTGTCGCCCACCGCATACACGTGAGAGGCATCGAGTCCGTATACGTGGCGGAGGAAGCGGTTGGTGACCGGCGGCGGGGAAACCCATACCGAGCCCTGCCGCCGAATCGTTGTGCCCCGCTCCCCCACGACGAACCCAGCGCCGGCTTCGTTGGTCCAGACCGAGCGCAACAATCTCGGCGCCGCGACCGACTCGTTCTTCCACTGAGCGCCATCGTAGCGGAGGATGACCCCGCTGTCTCCCACGACCAGCAGCTCTCCGTTCTGAAGGGAGGCTCCATACAGCGTCTGACGGGTCGGAATCGGCAGCGGCGTCCAGCTCGCTCCGGTCTCCCGGTACACCGCTCCGGCATTCCCAACCGCATAGCGAACTCCACCGGGTCCCTCGGCCACGTCGAAGAGGTTCGGCCCGGCGGTGCCGATTCGCCACCCCGTGCTCTCCCGGCGAAGCGTGGTCCCGCTCCATCCCGCCACCACGAAGTCGCCTCCCGGCGAGGCATGCACGGCGCGGAGATTTTCCGCGGTCGCGCTCTGCGGCGCGAGCGTCCAGGCAGAGCCGTTGAAGAGAATCATCGCGCCGTGGTTCCCCACCGCGAGCACGCTACCGGCGTTGGCACCCCAGATCGCGAACAGGTCGGCGCGCGAAGGCAGCGGCACCAGGTTCCATCGCACACCATCGAACTGGACGAGCGTGCCCTGGATGCCGATCGCGTAGACGTTGGTCGGTCCGGTTCCCCAGAGTCCCAGCAGAAGCAGACTGGTAGGGCTCTGCATCTGAATCCAGCGGGCGCCCTCCAGCCGGAAGAGGACGCCGTTCTGACCGGCGGCGAAGATGTTCGAACGGTCCGGGCCCCACACCGCCCAGAGCTCGGCGGCTTCGGTGCCGGCCAGCGCCCGCCAGGCCGTCCCGTCGTATCGAAGCGCTACCCCCGATCCCACAGCGTAGATGTCATCGGGCCCGAGTCCCCAGACCTCGAGAAGAACATTTCCGGTGGGACTCGTCATCTTCGACCAGGACTGGCCATCGTACTGGAGAATCGTCCCGAAGCTCCCGACCGCGTAGACGTTGGAGGGCGAGGTCCCCCAGACGCTCACCAGATCGACTCCGTTGTCGGGAGTATTCATGCGGGTCCAGGTGACTCCGCCGTCCAGCGTCCGCAGGACGGTGCCGGCCTGTCCCACCGCGAACGTGGTGAGCAGATCGGCGCTCCAGACCCCGAGGAGTGACCCGTCGCTCACCGCCCGATTCCGCACCTGCCAGGTGCGGAGCGAGGCGACTGCCGGGAGCACCGTCACGCGGGTGCGCCCGCTTCCGCGCGCATTCTCCCCGCGCACCTCCGCCGTCCCGGGAGCCATCGCCGTCACCATGCCTTCGGCATCCACGGTCACGACCGCCGGATCGGAGCTCTCCCACCCCACCGCGCCGCCCCCGCGCGGGCCGGGGTTGCCGAAGAGTCGCGCGGTGCCGCCCGGCTCGAGAAAGAGCGTTCTCGGCGAGATCGCGACGCCGTCGTCGCCCGGGCCGGTCGAGTCGAACGGCCGGTCGTCGAGGCAGCCTGCAAGGACGAGCAGGCAGAGCACGCGGGAGATGTATCGACGGTTCATGACACCCGCCGTTCCAGATGATCGAGTGCTCGGAGGACCACCACGTCCATGGCACGATCGGAGAGCAGCCGCGCCATCCAGAGTCGCAGTCGCGCATCCCGGCCCACGACATACCGGGTGCGGGGCACCGATGACTCGAGGGCGTGGAGCACAGCGCCGGCAACCGCTTCGGGCGGCGTCGAGCGCGTCCGGGCCCGCTCGAGGATGTGATGCAACGCCTGGAGCCGTCCCCGGTACCGCAGCATGCCTTCCGCCGGAATCTGCGCGGTGAGGGAAGAAAACTCCCGCAGCCCCTTGTCCCAGATCGGGGTCCGGATCTGACCCGGCTCGACGACCGAGACGTGGATGCCTTCCGGGGCCAGCTCGAGACGCAAGGCATCGGTCAGCGCCTCGACCGCGTGCTTCGACGCGGCATACGCGCCGGTGAACGGCGAGGCGATCCGTCCGGCGATCGAGCCAATGTGAACGATGCGGCCGCGCGCCTGGCGAATCAGCGGGATGAACGCCTGCGTCACCGCGTGCAGACCCACGACATTCACTTCGAGCTGGGTGCGCAGCCGGTCGACGGAGAGGTATTCGAGAGGACCACCGACGGCGATTCCCGCGCTATTGACCAGGCCGGCGAGGCCACGATGCCCCTGTGCCGAGCGCACCGTCTCTGCGGCCATGGCGATCATCCCCGCATCGGTGACATCGAGCGGGAGCCATTGGAGTCCTCCACGGGTCCCGCGGAGCAGGCGCTCGCCGTCCTCCGGATTTCGAACCCCGGCAAAGACACGGTACCCGTGTTGGACAAGGCGGAGCGCACATGATGCACCGATGCCGGTCGAGGCACCGGTGACGACGACGGCGGGGAGGTCGGCCATGTCCCAAATGTAAGGGCGACGCGGTCTTCTACTGGAAAAAGCGGCCCGGTCGAGTGACCGATTTCACCCCGTCGGTGAATATGAGCTGGAAGTCGCCGGTCCTGGCCCAGAGACGCGCCGATCCGCCGCGTGCGATCGAAAGCACCAGCCCGGTCCGCGCGTCTTTCACCATCACCATGGGGTACCGTGCCGCGTTCCAGCGGACCGGAACTTCGAGCGCCGCGACGGCTGGGCGCTGGTGACCAACACCGCGGGCACAGATCCCCCCTGAAGGCGGGCGATGGTGACGGTGAGCTTCCCGGTGACGGGTGCCCGGAGGTCTCCGGTCAGATCGGACGACGGAGAGCAGCCGAACACCAGCCCGGCGCACAACGCGATGCAGAATGACGCGTTTCTGGTCACGGCTGCCAACTGTGACAATGTGTTAATATCCTATCTGGTAAGGTGTTACCGACTTGAGACGTGTCGGTAAGTGCAGAATCTAAACGGGACTCCGAGGACGCAAGTGTACGACGCGTGCCTCCTCAGGCGGCCCACCGGATCGGCCGATCCCCGACGTCCACCTTGCGCCCCAATCGGCACTCCGGGAGAATTAGGCGCTCTCCCTTCTGATCCTCTCCGAGGAGGCCGCATGGCCACCCGCCGCTCTTTCCTCAGCGCACTCGCCGGATCCGCGGCGACGCTCCCCGTCTTCCGCGAGCAGGCGATCAGCCGGGTGCTCCGAGCATCGGAGATCGCCGGTGCCCGGAGCGCGGCACGCGTCGCCGAGGATGAGGCCTACTGGACCGAGATCCAGCGGGCCTTCGACGTGGACCGCACGATGATCAACCTCAACAACGGGGGATGCTCGCCGGCACCGACGCATGTGCTCGATCAGATGATCCGGGATCTCAAATTCAGCAACGAGCTCCCGGTCGATCACATGTGGCGCGTCTTGGAGCCCCGGATCGAGAGTGTGCGCCGGGACCTGGCGCGCGACTTCGGCTGCGATATCGAGGAAATGGCCATCACGCGAAACGCGTCGGAGGCCAACGAGATCATGATCTTCGGTCTCGATCTCAAGGCGGGCGACGAAGTGATCGTCACCAACCAGAACTACGGACGGATGATCACCGCCTGGAAGCAGCGGGAACGCCGCGACGGCATCGTGCTCAAGCAGGTCTCGTTCAAGGTCCCGCCCCCGTCACAGCAGTACATCGTGGACCAGTTCAAGGCCGCCATCACCCCGCGGACCCGGGTGATCGAAGTCACCCACATCACCAACCTCACCGGCCAGATCATGCCGGTGCGGGAGCTGGTGGATCTGGCGCGTCCGCGCGGGATCGAGGTGTTCGTGGACGGCGCCCACGCCTACGCCCACTTCCCTTTCACGCGGGACGATCTGGCCTGCGACTACTACGGCACCAGTCTCCACAAGTGGCTGCTGGTCCCGATCGGGGCGGGTTTTCTGTACGTGCGAAAGGACAAGCAGAAAAAGCTCTGGCCGCTGATGGCCGCGGCGCCCGAGCAGGACGAGAACATCCGGAAATACGAGGAGATCGGCACCCACCCCGCGGCCAATCACAACGCGATCTCGGCGGCACTCGCTTTCCACCGCGCGATCGGCGCGGAGCGCAAGATCGCCCGGCTGCGCTGGCTCCGGGACCGCTGGGCCAAGCGCCTGCTGGCCGAGAGCGACCGGGTGCGGATGCTGACGCCGCTCGACTCGCCGCACTCGGGAGGGATCGGCTTCTTCAGTGTCACGGGGATGGACATGCCCAAACTGGGAGAGTGGCTCCTCGGGCAGCACCGGATCGTGATGACGCCGATCGTCCACGCCGAGTTCAGCGGAATTCGCATCACGCCGAACGTCTACACGACGCCGGACGAGATCGATGTGTTTGGGGACAAAGTTATCGAGGCAATACGGAAGGGAGTGGCGTAGCGGGGAAGGGGGAAGGGGGAAGGGTTTGTCCCTCTCCCCCTTCCCCCTTCCCCTTTTTTTCCCCCTTCCCCGCTACGCCGTCTGCAGTTCTTGCTCCGAGTCCCGCGCAGCCCACGCCTCCGGTCCCAATTTCTTGAGCATCCTGAGGTGTGACCGAACCGCCGCCATGACGGTCGGCTGGTCGTAATAGGGCACGCCGTACTTGGTGGCGGTGTCCTTGACGATCGTGCTGATCGCCGGATAGTGCACGCTGCACACCTTCGGGAAGAGGTGGTGCTCGATCTGGAAGTTCAGCCCCCCGACGTACCAGCTCACCGCCCGGCTGGAACGGGCGAAGTTGGCGGTGGTCTCCATCTCGTGCACCAGCCAGGCATCCTCCATCCGCCCCGCCGCGTCCGGCACCGGATAGTCCGGTCCCTCGACCACGTGGGCTAGCTGGAACACCACGCCAAGGATGAAGCCGGCGGTGAGGTGCATGACGAGATAGCCTATGGCGAACTGCCACCACGGGATGCTGAGGACCAGCAGAGGGATGACGATCGACCAGCCGTAGTAGACTAGCTTCGACGCGAAGAGATTCACCCACTCACCGCGGGAATGCTTCTTGTTCTTGTACGGCCCGAGATCCTTCTGGAAGAAGTACTTGAAGTCCTTGATGAACACCCAGAAGATCGTGGACATCGAGTAGGCCGCGAGTCCGTACAGGTGCTGGAAGCGGTGGATCCGCAGCAGCGGCGCGCCCGGGCTCAACCGGAGGAGAGGAGAGACGGTGAGATCCTCGTCCACGCCGACGATATTGGTATAGGTGTGGTGGATCACGTTGTGGGTGATCTTCCACATGTATCCGTTGGCACCGAGCAAATCGAACGTCCGGCCGAGCAGAGCGTTGATGCGGGGATTGGACGAGTACGCGCCGTGCAGCGCGTCATGCGAAATGGCGAATCCGATTCCGGCCAGACCGATTCCCATCAGCACCGCAAACCCGAGCATGCTGAGCGGTGCGAAGCGGTTGCTAAGGGCGAGGGCGTAGGGAACGAAGGTGAAACCCAAGAGCAGCACAGTCTTGGCGACCATGGCCGGGGTGGCGTTCCGGCTCAGCCCCCGGGTATCGAAATACTCGGCGACCTTTGCCTTCACTTCTTCCCCGAAACCGGTATAGTCTCGGTTCGGGAACGTAATGCTGGTTGGTTTCACGTCTGAAAGTTGCACCTTGCCTCCCGGTTCAACAAGTCCCGGGATCCGAACCTCTCCCCGAAGGATTGCTCAATGATGCGGCAAGTCCCTGTGGCCCTTCGCTCTATGATGCTGACAGCGTTTCTGGTCCCGCTCCTCCCCACCCAGGAGCCGGCCGCCATGCGGGGGTTTTCGGAGGCCTCGGCGCGGGCACAGCAGGACCTCGAGGGACGATTCCGCGCGATCCCCTCACCTGACAGCTTGCGCTCCTATCTCCGGCTCTTGTCCGCCCGGCCGCAGCACCTCGGCTCGGCTTACGGGAAGAGCAACGCGGAGTGGGTCCGCGCGCGGTTCGAACAGTGGGGATGGCAGGCGGCAATCGAGGAATTCGAGGTGCTCTTCCCCACGCCGCGGGAGCGGATCGTCGAGCTGGTGTCGCCGGCGCGATTCGTCGCCCGGCTTCGGGAGTCGGCCGTGCCGGGCGACGCCTCGTCCGCACAGCAGACCGAGCAGCTCCCCACCTATAACGCATACTCGATCGATCGCGATGTCACCGCGCCGCTCGTGTACGTGAATTACGGCGTTCCGGCCGACTACGAGCGACTCGAGCGCATGGGCATCTCGGTGAAGGGCGCCATCGTCATCGCCCGCTACGGCGGATCCTGGCGGGGGATCAAGCCCAAGCTCGCGGCGGAGCATGGGGCGGTGGGCTGCCTGATCTATTCCGATCCGGAGGATGACGGCTACGCCCAGGGCGATGTGTATCCGAAGGGGCCCTATCGTCCCGCGGATGGCGTGCAGCGCGGGAGCGTGATGGACATGCCGCTCTATCCCGGTGACCCGTTGACGCCCGGCGTCGGCGCCACCGCGGGGGCGACTCGGCTCTCGATCGCGGACGCGAAGACCCTGACGAAGATTCCGGTGCTCCCGATTTCCTATGGCGACGCGCAGCCGCTGCTCGCCGCCCTGGGCGGACCCGTAGTTCCCGAGGAATGGCGCGGCGCGCTCCCGATCACCTACAAGGCCGGGCCGGGGCCGGCGCGTGTCCATCTCAAGGTCCGTTTCAACTGGGACCGGGTGAAGCTCTACAACGTCATCGCGCGGATTGCCGGCAGCGCTGCCCCGGACGAGTGGGTTATCCGCGGAAATCACCGAGATGGCTGGGTCAACGGCGCCAGCGATCCGCTCTCCGGTCTGGTGCCCGAGCTCGAGGAGGCCCGCGCGCTCGGGCAGCTCGCACGCGCCGGTTGGCGGCCCCATCGGACGATCGTCTACGCCGCCTGGGATGGTGAGGAGCAGGGCCTGATCGGAAGCACCGAGTGGGCGGAGACGCACGCCGACGAGCTCCGCCGGAAGGCGGTCGCGTACATCAACACCGACGGGAACGGCCGCGGCTTCCTGCACGCGGCGGGCTCCCACTCGCTGGAACGGCTGCTGAACGAAGTCGCGCGCGAGATTCCCGACCCTGAAACCGGACTGACAGCCTGGAAGCGCTCGCAGCTCGCCTCGATCAACGCCGCCACGAACGCGCGCGATCGCGACGCGCTCCGCAGCCGCGCGGACCTTCGGATCGCGGCGCTGGGCAGCGGCTCCGACTACACCCCGTTCATCCAGCACCTCGGGATCGCATCTCTCGATGTGGGATTCGGCGGTGAGGGGGGCGACGGGATCTATCACTCGATCTACGACAACTTCGAGCACCTCACTCGTTTCAGCGACACGAACTTCGTGTATGGACGCGCACTGGCCCAAACCGCGGGAACCCTGGTCCTCCGGCTCGCCAACGCGGAGGTGCTCCCCTTCCAGTTCGCGCTGCTCGCGGAGACGGGGGGCCGGTATGTGGATGAGATCAAGGCGCTGTTGAGCGAGCGTCGCGATGCGGCGGTAGAGCGCAACCGGCAGCTCGACGAAAAGACCTTCGCAGCCGCGAGCGATCCGCGGGAGCCAACCGCCCCCCCGCGCCGCGCCGACGTCGCACCGTTCCTCAACTTCGCGCCGCTCGAGAACGCCCTCGATTCGCTGCGGCGGAGCGCCGAGCTTTTCGAGGCGGCGTACCGCACGGCGCAGGCCGCCGGGTTCTCCAAAGTTCCGCTCGCGGACGTCAACGCGCGTCTCCTCTCGGTGGAACGCGCACTCACCAGCCCGGAGGGCCTGCCGCGACGCCCCTGGTTCCGGCATCTCCTCTATGCGCCCGGGTTCTACACCGGCTACGGCGTGAAGACCATTCCCGGGGTGCGCGAGGCCATCGAGCAGGACAGCTGGATCGAAGCGGACGCCGAAGTTCACAGAGTCGCCGCCCGGATCAATGCGGCCGCGGCGGTGATCGGGGAGACGGCCGGGAAGCTCGCCGGCACCCCATGATCGCGAGGATCGCTCCGCGGATCCTGCTCGTGCTCGCGCTGACGGCGCCGGGCCTGGCGGCCCGGGAATCCGGGCTGGGGCAGCTCGCGCCGCAGCTCCGCGCCGCGCTCGATTCCGCGCGCGCCCACAACGAGTGGACGCTTGCCCAGCAGAGCTCGATCTGCGAGATCCCCGCACCGCCCTTCAAGGAAGGGGCCCGTGCCACCGAGATGCTCCGCCGCCTGAGCGCGCTCGGACTCACCCGGGCGCGCATCGACGGCATCGGCAACGTCATCGCGGAATACCCCGGACGTACCCGCACGCCGCTCATCGTCCTCTCGGCGCACCTCGACACCGTGTTTCCGGAGGGTACCGACGTCCGGGTTCGCCGTGACGGGACCGTCTTCCGCGGACCCGGGATCGCGGATGATTGCCGCGGCCTCGCGGTGCTGCTCGTCACCGCGCGCGCGCTCACCGAAACGAAAATCCCTTTGGAAGGCACCGTCGTGTTCGTGGCCACGGTGGGCGAGGAAGGGCTCGGGAATGGACGCGGCGTGCGCCATCTTCTCGAGAAGGAGCTTCCCGGACAGATCGATTATTTCCTCACCGTGGATGTCAACGACTTCGAGGTGGTGACTCGCGCAGCCGGCAGCAGGCGCTACGAGATCACCTACCGGGCGCCCGGCGGCCACAGTTTCACCGATTTCCTGATGCCGCACCCCATCCATGCCCTCGGACGCGCCATCGCCAGAATCGGCGCCTTCGAGGTGCCGTCCAACCCCAAGACGACGTTCAACGTGGGGATCGTACGGGGAGGCACGGCGGTGAATGCGATCTCCGCCACCGCGGCGATGGTCGTCGATCTGCGCTCCGAGAGCGCCGAGGAGCTTGGCCGCCTGGATGGGAAGCTCAAACAGGCGGTCGATGAAGCCCTCGCCGAAGAGCGGGCCCGCTGGCCGATGTCTACCGCGCCGCTCACCGTCACCTGGGATACGCTCGGAATCCGCCCGGGCGGAGTCGTCGGGGAGTCGAGCCCGCTCGCCCGGATCGTCGCGGGCGCGGGAAGGCAGCTGGGCGTCCCGGTGGTCTTTTCATCCGCGAGCACCGATGCCAACATTCCGATGAGTCTAGGCATTCCGGCGCTGGCCGTGGGTCACGGGGGCCACGGAGTGAGCGAACATTCCCTGGGCGAAACCTACGACGACGGAGCGCAGGGTTATCGGGGACCTCAGTGGCTGCTGCTGATCGCCGCCGCAATCGACGCGGCGGGCCCCGGCGCACCCGGCCCATCACAAGAGCCAGCGGCGCAGGCGGTCTCGCTCCTCGGCGACACACTTCGTGCCTTTCCGCTTCCACCGGCCGTCCGCGCCCGATACCAGCAGCAGCTCGCCGAGGCGCGGACCGCGTACGAGCGCGCGCCGACCAACCCGGATTCGATCGTCTGGCTCGGCCGGAGGCTGGCCTATCTGGGACGGATTCGCGAAGCGATCGACGTCTACACCAAGGGGATCGCGCTGCACCCGAAGAATCCCTGGCTCTACCGCCATCGGGGCCACCGGTACCTCACCGTGCGCGAGATTGACAACGCCATCCGCGATTTCGAGCGGGCGAGAACGCTGGCGGCCGGCAAACCCGATCAGGTCGAGCACGATGGTCAGCCGAATACGAAGAACCAGCCGATCGGAACGCTGCAATCGAACATCATGTACCACCTCGGGCTCGCCTATTACCTGAAAGGGGATTTCGCCCGAGCGGTCCCCATCTATCGGAGCGAGCTCGCCAATTCGCACAACGACGACCGCCGGGTCTCGACCACCCATTGGCTGTACATGGCGCTCCGGCGCCTGGGCCGCCCTGCCGAAGCTGCCGCCGTGCTGGCGCCGATCCGGGCCCAGATGGACGTCATCGAGAACGACACCTACCATCGCCTGCTGTTGCTGTACAAGGGCGAGCTGCCGCCCGATTCGGTGCTCGCGGTGACGCCAACGGGAGAGATGTCGGTGACCGATGCCACCGCGGCTTACGGCATTGGGAACTGGCACCTCTACAACGGGAGGACCGCGGCTGCCCGCGAGATCTTCCGCCGGATCGTGGCGGGTGGGCAGTGGGGGGCATTTGGTTATATCGCGGCGGAGACGGAGCTGGCGAGAAAACGGTGAGTGGTGAGCGGTGAGCGGGAACTGCCCCGTCGCCGCGCCTTCGCGTCCTTGCGTCTTTGCGCCTTCCGCGAGATCATCTCCCCGTGCCCACCACCTCCCCGCCCCGCCCCTCCAGATACCCCGACGTCCGGAACCTCATCGGCGGACGGTTCGTCGCGGGGGAAGGTGCCTACCTCGATGTCGAAGCGCCCGCCGACGCTTCGCTGCTCTCCCGGGTGCCTCTCTCCTCCCGCATCACTGTGGATGAGGCCGTGGCCGCCGCCGCGCGGGCATTCCTGGACTGGGCAGCGGCACCGCTCAAGGAGCGGGTGCAGGTTTTCTTCCGGTATCGCGCGCTGCTCGAGCGCCACGGGGAGGAGCTCGCCCGCCTGGTGACGGAGGAGCACGGCAAGCTCCCCGATGAAGCTCGGGCGGAAGTACAGAAGGCGATGGAGGTGACCGAGTTCGCCTGCGCCCTCCCGCAGATCGCCGCAGGGGAGGTGCTCGAGGTGGGCCGGGGGATCGAATGCCGCACCGACCGTCACCCGGTCGGAGTCGTCGCCTCGATTGCGCCGTTCAACTTCCCGGTGATGATCCCGAACTGGACGATCCCGAACGCCCTCGCCCTCGGCAACTGCATGGTGCTGAAGCCGTCGGAGCTGGTGCCGCTCTCCGCGGCGCGGCTCGGCGAGCTGTTGGCGGAGGCCGGTCTCCCCGCCGGGGTCTTCAACATCGTGAACGGCGGCCAGGAGGTCGTCGAGGCGATCTGCGATCACCCGGGGATCGCGGCGATCAGCTTTGTGGGCTCGACCCGCGTCGCCAAAGTCGTATACCGGCGGGGGACGGCGAGTCTCAAGCGCGTGCTGGCGCTCGGCGGGGCCAAGAATCACATCATCGTCCTTCCCGACGCCGAGCCGGCTCTTTCGGCGGCCAACATCGTCGCCTCGATGGCGGGATGCAGCGGGCAGCGCTGCATGGCCGCCTCGGTGATGCTCGCGGTGACGGCAACCGATCACATCATCGTGAGGCTCGTCGAGGAGGCGCGCCGCCTGGTACCTGGAAGCACACTCGGACCGGTGATCAGCCGCGCGGCGAAGGAACGGATCGAGGGGTACATCGCCGAAGCCGAAGCCGCGGGGGCGGAAGTCCTCCTCGACGGGCGTGGCGTCGTGGTGCCGGGACGGGAAGGCGGGTTCTACGTCGGCCCGACGGTAATCGACCGGGTGCGGCCCGAGATGCGCATCGCGCAGGAAGAAGTCTTCGGGCCGGTGCTCGCCATTGTGCGCGTCGAAAGCGTGGACGAGGCGCTCGCCATCGAAAACGCGTCCCCGTACGGAAACGCCGCATCGGTCTTTACCGAAAGCGGCGGCTCGGCCCGCTACGTAGCCGAGCGCGCCAGCGCCGGGATGGTGGGCGTGAACATCGGCGTGCCGGTGCCGAGAGAGCCGTTTTCCTTCGGCGGGTGGAACGAGTCGAAGTTCGGCGTGGGCGACATTACCGGGCGCGGCTCCATCGAGTTCTGGACGCGGGCGAAGAAGATCACGACGAGGTGGAACAGTAAGTGAGGCCGCTTCCACGACGCGAATTCGTCGGGTTGTCGCTCACCGCCGCCGGCGCACTCGCCCTCCCCGCCCTCCTTCCCCGCCGCTCGACGAGGACGTCGAGGTCACCGGACCGATTACCGTCAATCTCTGGATTTCCTCCAGCGCTCCCGACACCGACTTCACCGCCAAGCTGATCGACGTGTATCCCCCCAATCCCGATTATCCGGAGGGATACGCGATGAACCTGACCGATGGGATTCTCCGGGTGCGATACCGGAGCTCATAAGAAAAGCCGGCATTGATGACTCCCGGCCGGATCTACCCCATCAAGATCGAGGCATTCCCGACGAGCAACCGGTTCACGCGCGGGCACTGCATCCGGCTCGATATCTCCAGCAGCAACTTTCCCCACTTCGACGCCAATTCGAACACCGGAGAGCCGGAAGGACGCGCGCGCGGGAGTCGGATCGCGACCAATCGGGTCGACATGGATTCCACCCGCCCCTCCCATGTCGTTCTCCCGGTCATCCCCCGTCGCGCCTAGGGGTGCTCCCTTGTCCATCCATGACTACAGCGCCCGCACGATCAGCGGGGAGATCCTCTCACTGAGCTGCGTTCGTGATCAGGCCTGTCTGGTCGTCAACATCGCGAGCGAATGCGGCTACACGCCCCAGCTCGAAGGACTCGAAGCGCTCTATCAGAAGCTCCGGGGCCGAGGGTTCGCGATCCTGGGGTTCCCCTGCAACCAGTTCGGGAACCAGGAGCCGGGCGATGAGGCCACGATTCTGGGCTTCTGCACGCGGAACTACGGCGTCACCTTTCCGCTCTTCGCCAAAATCGAGGTCAACGGACCGGCGGCGCATCCGCTCTACCAGTACCTGACCTCCGAGCGCCGAGGACTCTTCGGCACCCGGGCGATCAAATGGAATTTCACCAAGTTCCTGGTTGGCCCTGACGGCCTGGTCCGGCGGCGCTATGGCCCGGCGGCCACGCCCTCCCGGATCGAGCCCGATATTCTCCCTCTGCTGCCGCAGTGATCCTCTGGACCGCTCGCGCCTGGGTCCGAAACCGGCGCGCCCGCTATCATCCCGCCGGCGAGTGCCTCTCCCCCGCCGATATCGATCTCCTCACCCCGTTTCACGACGCCGAGCTGCTGGCAGGGGTCCGCGTCTGCCGTGTGCCGCTGCACCTCGGACGCATCGCCGGTATCACCTATGGTGACACGATCCTGATCGTCCCGGACGCTCCTCGGAATGGACGCCCCTGGGAGCAGCTGCTGTTTCACGAAATGGTGCACGTGGTGCAGTACGATGTGCTCGGCATTGACGGCTTCA
>CAZHSO010000005.1:9634-17889 GCA_964535105.1 uncultured Gemmatimonas sp. | reverse complement strand
ACCCCATGGACCCTCGAGTTGCACGCTGCACAGTTCCGACGCCGCCGCAGGATCATCGGCATCGAGCACCACGAACAGGCGGGAATCCGAGGTGGGATCGGCCACCAGCCCTTCCGCTTTGACGCGGAGTAGCTCGCCGGACGCATCGGTGATCGGAGCCCACCGCGTCGATCCCTCGGTGTCGATCACCCCGATCGCGGAGCCGGAGACGGGACCATCGCGGACGGCGTCTGGCGAGCTCTCCGCCGCCGCGGAGTAGAGCACCGAGCCATGCCAGGCCATTGCGTCGGTGAACCCCAGCGGCACACCGTCGAGTCTGCCGAGGTCGTATCGCGTGATGTCGGTGGGCACGGGAGGATCGATGGACTCGGGATTTCGAAGGTGGGCGAGTAGCTGCTCCAGATCGACCGAGCAGGCTGCGTTGACTGGAAGCATCCCTTCGGCCGGCGCGCCATTCCCCCGCGAAAAGAGCCGGAGGTGGTCTCCCACCTGTGTCGCTCCTTCGAGGTTGAGCTCACTTCCGCAGAATGCCGGGGCATCCCGAAGCGACTGATAGAAACCTGGTGCGCCGAGCAGGGTCACCTCGGGTACCTCGGCCGCGAAGCTTCGTACCATCAGCACCCGTTCCCGCCTCGTGCTGGAGCCGGAGCCGAATGCGAGAAGCGTCGTCCCGCTCGGCTCTTCGACGGCGACACACGCCTCCAGATCGAGCCGGTGCTGCTTGTTTCCTCGCACGTCATCGAACTGGCGAAGGCCTGCTTTGCCGGGAGGCAGCGGTATTCCGAGTGCGTACCCGGAATACGGATTCACGAGGGCAAGAAAGTTGGCGTCGTCCTGGATGAGGGCGATGCGGCCGGCAATCCAGGCCAGGCTCGAGCCGCCGTGTATGTGGGCGGGACGGTCGAGGCCGGTGTCGGCGCCACCGGTGTAGTGGAGCGCGCGGCGGGAGGTGATACGGGCGGTGAGGGTCACGATTCGCCGTCACCCTGAGTGAAGGGCAGGGGACAACCGGCGAGCTCCAGCGGGCGCAGGGAGCGGGCTGGCCACCGGGGGCGCTAGTGAGCGCAGCGAACTCGAGCGCCCCCGGTGGCCAGCCCGCCCCGAGCCCGCGGAAAGGAGGGGAACTCCACCCCCCCGCTTCTCCTTCAGTTCGCTCAAGACAAGGCTCAGCGTGACACCAGCGGCGCAGGCCCCGTCACCCACACTCGCCCGAACCCGTCCCGCACCTCCACCTTCACGTCGCGCGCGGTCGTGGAAACCGGCGCATAAAACAAGTGCCCGGTCGGCACCGGCTCCACCCATCCGCGCCGCTTCGGGAGATCGGGACCCGTCATGGTTCCCGCCGCGGTGGGATCGATGCCGTTCCGGCGCGCCATCGCCCCCTTCCGCTCCCCATCCTCGTACCACTCCACGCTCCACGACGGATCCCAGTCCCAGACGTTGGCGACGAGCTCATCCGGCGCACCGGGGTCGCTCCCGACGGGATACACCCGCGCCATCGCCTCCACGGCCTGGCCGGTGGCCTTGTATCGCCCGCGCAGCTCTTCACCCCTCGCCTCGAAGACCCCGTAGCCGTTGGGCGTGCCGTCGTAGCAGATCTCGCCGGTCCACCAGGCGCCGCATGCAGCGCCCAGGGTGTGCTCCGCGACCTTGCCGTGCAACCGGTGCTCGCATTCGTGGGTGTGCCCCGAGATCAGGTGGCTCCGGTACGGCTCGAGGAGCCGCAGGAGCGCCTCACGATTGGTCACGGTGTTGGACAGCTCCGGACGCGGCCGGCCGTGGCGCTCGAAGAGCGAGCTCCGAAGCGGGATGTGGAGGAACACCACGATCGGGCTCCCCTCCTCCACCCGCGCGAGATCGGCCTCCAGCCATTTCAGCTGGTCGGCGGCGAGGTACCCGACGTATCCACCCTGGTAGTAGAACACGTCATCGAGGACCACGTAGTGGATGCGGCCACGGTTGAAGGAGTAGTGCGTCGGACCAAAGTGACGGGAAAACGTCGCGGTCGAATCCTCGTCGGTGGCGGCGTCGAGATCGAGATCGTGATTCCCGACCACCTGGAAGAACGGAACCCCCATCGCGGTCACGGCGCGGATGTAATCGCCGTAGAGCTCGAGATGGTCGTACATGATGTCGCCGTCGGCCACCCCGAACACCGGCTGGTCGCCCAGCGCCTTCACCGTCGCCTGGACATCGGGAACCGTCTCCTGGTGGAAGCGGCTCATCTCGTAGGCATCCTCGGTCTGCGGGTCGGCCAGCACGACGCTCGCGTGGGTGTCGTCGGGGAGGCCCAGAGGGGTCAGGGAAAAGATCGCGCTCGCCTCTCCCGCGGGCGTTGGGCGGATCGGCTGATAGAGCCGAGAAACTCCGGTCGAGGCGGCGGGAATGACATAACCGGCGGGAGGACACAGGGACACGAACTCCTGTCGTCCGTCGCTCACCAGCTCGAAGCGGCCGCCCCGGTCGGTCGAGACGACTCTGAGCCCGTCACTGATACCGGCGTTGGCAATGCCCCGGCCCAGCGCCGTCACGCGGCCCCGGATCCGCACCGGTGCGGCGGCCCCGACGGGCCGAAGGGGAAGCGGAGCGTAGGGATCGGCGCGCAGCGCGCGGGGCAGGGCGAGCGACGCTCCCACGGAGGCGGCGCCGGCGAGAAACTCCCGCCGCGACCAGCGGCCGGCCGGCATCAACTCACCGTGATCTGCTTGACCATCCCGTGCACGGTGGGCGGCTTCCCGTCCTTGGAATCGGGGACGAAGCAGATGAGCCCATAGTCTCCCGCGGTGAGATCCACCGTGGTGGTGTTGGCGACACCGGCGATCATCGGCAACGCGCCGTTGATGAGCGCGCCCGGAGGGTGTCCCTGGGGCTTTTCGAGCCACTCCGCCTTCTGGAAATCGGCCAGCGGAATCTTGAGGAGCACCAGGTGGTGGACCTCCTTCCCTTCATTCATGAGATGGAAGGTGGTCACGCCCGACGGGAGCGTAAGCGGCGCCTGGAACGCATACTCCGTCGCCGTCACGTGCACCATATTGGGCGCCACCGGTGCGGGTGCCGCGGCGGCCTGCTCCGCCGGCGGTTCCGACTTCGCGCAGGCGGCCAGTACAAGAGCGGGAAGCATCAGATGGGGCAATACGCGCGTATGCATCCGTCAAAATCCTTCTTGTGGGTTGGGCAGCGATAATGGCATGATAGGCTTTGCGGCGCCACAATGGAGTGACAGTGTGGCGCTGGCGCGTGGCGATCATCTCTTCCACAGCATCAGCTGTACAATCTGACATGCTGCGGAGGGGGACGCCGCTACTTGGTGAGCGTCAGATTGAGCGTCGCCTGCTCTTCGATGGTCCCAAACTCGAACGATATGGTCGCGCCGGTCAGCGTCATCGTGTTGCCGCTGAGGGCAAGGGTGAAGCTGAGCGTTTCGGGGGGAGACGAGCTCGTGATATTGAGCGTCAGGTGCCCGGAGGTGTAGGTATACGGCCCGGTGGCGACCTCCGGTGCTTCCCCGGGAAACGTCGCGGTGCGCGCGAAGGTCTGGTTGGAATTGAGCACCAGGCTGGCGGTCAGTCCCAGCGCGACCAGCTCCGTCCTGGTCGAAGGATTGGCCACGCTGACGACTTCGGCCTTGGTGACCGTCCAGGTGCCCACGATGCTGGCGAGGCTCGGACCGGTGCCATCCTCTCCACATCCGACCACGGCGCCGCTGACAATGGCGATAAACGCCGACAGCGCGATCTTGACCATGTCGACTCCCTGAAGGAGTGTCCGGGACCGATCCGGAGCGAGACAAAAGCTAGGGCCCGGTTCTGGGAGTCGCAAGAGCGGCGGCGCGCTCGGCGGCGAGCATTTGCTCCGCGTCTCTGCCTGGCGCGGGATCACCGTGCTCACGCCGCGCCAGATAGCGGCTTTCCAGCGACTGGAGGGCGGGATAGGATTCCCGGCATGACCCACCGCCCGAGCCTCGTGCTGGCCGTCCTCGCGAGCCTGGCCGCCTGCTCCGGTGGCTCCTCTCCCAAGGGGGTGCTCCAGTCGGTCCGGTCCGCATTCACCCCCCCCCCGGCTCCGCCCGACACGATTCCGGAAATGCTGGACTATGCCCCTGATCTCCAGGTGAGCGTGGCCGAAATGGCCAAGCTCCCGGACGGTGTCCTCTGGCAGGATGTCGTTCCCGGCGACACGCTCGGCGGGGTGGTGACAGCGGGAGATTCGGTGGAGATCCGCTTCGACGGCTGGCTCCCGAACGGCGCGAAGGTCGACAGCGGATTCGCCGAGCTCAGGGTCGGCACGGGGGGGATCCTCGCGGGGATCGACGTCGCCCTCCCCGGAATGACGCCGGGCGGGAGACGAAAGCTCGTCATCCCGCCCGGTCTGGCCTTCGGCGCGGAGGGGACCGGTGAGATTCCCCCAAACGCGGTGATGGTGTACGACGTAGAACTGCGGCGGATCATCCGCTAGGCTCAGCGCCCCCGGTCCTTGAATCGGGTCTTGGCTCGCGTTTCCGCTTCCGCGGCGGCTTTGCGGAGCATCTTTTCCGGAGTGACGGGGTTCGCCCCCAGGCGGGGCTGGCCCATCTTGAGCACCACCTGCCCTTCCTCGATCGCCACCGTCACCGGCCGCCCCCCGCGCACTTCGTAGACGCCCAACACCTCTTCGCCAACCGTGGCGCCCGGTTTGACCCGTTCCTTCAAAGTGTCCCTGTCAGCGAGCCCCTCGACGGAGAGGAACCGGAGTCCGCTGGCACTCTGCAGCCGGACCAGCACCGCGAACCGGGCGCCGGAGAGGTTGCGCACCGACCGGAGCTCCGTGCTCTCGGCGAGCTCGCGCGCCCAGCGAAGGGCTTCGTGCTCCTGAGCCGTATATTGCGGCGCTCCGGTCTCGGGCCGGTCGGGCGATGCGGATTTGGCGGACTTGCCCTGGCGCTCCTGTTGAGCGCGCAGTCGCTTGAGATATTCGGGTTCCTGGCTCACACAGACACTCCTGCTGGATCGCTGCTCTCACGGGACCTTAGGATTAAGTGCAAGATACCGCCCCGGAAAGCCTGCTGCGCTGCCACCCCTTAGCGGACCAGGTGCAACTTGTCTTGCCGCTTGAGCGCCCAGCGCGGGCGGCCGTCCGGTCCGACGAAGAAGTCTTCCTCCATGGCCATCCGCACCCGCTGCCCCCCCCACTCCGGCACGGCGGTCGTGGCCTGCAGCTCGCTCGAATACCACATGCCCGGAATTACCCTGTGGTCTCCCCGTCCGGGCACGCCCTCCTGGTAATCCCACAACCCGATCAGCGGGCCCGCACCATGCCCGTGCATCCCGATTGGATGGCTGTAGATGGTGCCGTCGAGCCCCTCCCGGCGCATCTTGGCGAGCGACGACGCGAGCACTTCGTTCCCCGAAAGCCCCCCCCGGAGCTCCTCGAAAAGGATGTCCTGGAGCCGGTTGGCATTGGACAGCGCTGTCCTGAGGCCCGCGGGGGCGTCGGTCTCGCCCGGAAGCAGCACGTACGCGTTGTGCTGGGTGTCGGTGTTGAGCCGGAGTGCCGTGATGCCCACGTCGCAGTGGAGCACGTCGCCGCGCTGAATCACCGGATCAGGACCGAGCTGCTCTGCGGTCACGCCGCGGCGCTGCACTTCGATGGACGGCTGGAACCAGGTTCCGAGACCGAGATCGTTGATCCGCTGGCGCCAGAACCAGACCAGGTCGCTGGTGCGGGTGGTGCCCGGCGTGATGGTCCTGCGGGAGAACATCTCTTCGATGGTGGTCCACACGAGCTGGGTGAGGCGCGCGTAGAACGCCTCCTCTTCCGGGAGGCGGCTGGCGATCAGGTCGACGGCGAGACCTTCCGCCAGCCGGAAACGGCGAGTCCATTCCGGCCCCAGCGCCTCACTCATTCCCTCGAGCTCGCCGGAAGACAATCCGTCGGAAAACGCGAAGGTGCGCGACTTGTCGATGCCGATCACCTTCGGATTCCGCTCCTCCAGCACCTTCTTGAGCACCTGCCACTGTTCGTCGCCCCAGAGCTCGGCTTGCGGGCCGGCCACTCCGGCGGTGCCGGAGACCGGCTTGGTGCTGCGAACCGCCTCGTAGATGCTGCCCTGCGACGATCCGCCCAGCGCGATCCGCTCGACGCCGTTGTCGGGGCCGCGGTCATGGAATACGTAGATCGTCCGGCGGCGGGCTGCGAAGGTGGTGGGGGAGACGAGCGAGCTGAAGACAGGGTCCTCGTTGTACTCCCGCATCGGGATGACCCAGAGATCAATCCCGTATTTCCGCATGAGCGGCGGCAGGAGCGTCGTGATCCTCTTCTCGAGCCACTGCTGCTGCAGATCGGCTTGTTCCCTCAGTGTGCCGAAGGGGCGCTGGGGCGCCTGAGCCAAGAGCGGCGCCGCGAGGAAAGCCACGACCCCGATCGTTGCGGGGCGGCGGAGCCGCCGAGGCAATCGCAGCATCAGAAAGGCGTGTACGTGGGAGGAGTGACCCCGTTGAGCCGCAGGTAGGGCACCGTCTGGCCCAGCGTCCAGGGGAAATGGTCCAGCAGCTCCATGAGCGCGCGGAAGCGCGGCACCTTGTTGCCGAACATGTTCACCTCCGTGAGCATATCCGCATCCTTCACGCCGCGGACCATCTCGATGGTGTGATCCATCGCACGCGCCGCGAAGTCACGCAGCGCGGCCTTGTTGTGCAGATAGACGGCCGAGTCCCCCATCGAGGGGACCGCCATGGAGCCGGTGATGGCGAGGTGGGCGATGAAGGCGTCGCTCCCCGCGGTGTGCTCGATCTGCTCGGCAAAGGTCCGCACCCCCGGGGTGGGGCGGAACCCCAGCATGGAGTCCGGCGCCACATCGATGTACCGCATCAGGTACGCCTTCTGGGTCTGCAGTACCGAGATCAGGGTGGACTGCGGCAGAAACTGTTGTGCCGGGAGCGGCAGGGCCGCCGCCGGGAGCAGCGCGAGAGCCAATAGGACACGAGTCGATCGCATGGAATCCTCCGGATAAACGAGCAGGGCGATGGGTGACGAACCGGAGGGGAAAGTGGCGCCGGCGCCCGTCCCCGGCAAGCGGGCGGCTTGCGTCGCTCCCACGGGGGGCGGAGATTGGTCGATCGTCCTGCCACTCGTAACGATCCCACGGAGCATCAGGTGGAACACACCCTTGCGGTGACTCAGGACCCCGTCTCCCAGAGTATCGTCGCCGCGATCATCGTCGCGGTCTTCGTGCTGCTCGCGATGGAAAAGGCGCACCGCGTCCTGGTGATCTTCTCCGCGGTGGCTCTCCTCTGGCTCATCACGTATTTCACCCCCTGGCATCTGATCACTTTCGAGGGGGCTCACCAGGCGCTCGACTTGAATGTGCTGCTCCTGCTCGCCTCGATGATGGCGGTGGTGGGGGTGCTCAAGACGACGGGGGTGTTCGACTGGGCGGTCGGCCGCCTCATCGAACGCACGCGGGGGAGGCCCGGAAGTCTGCTCGCGATGGTCGTCTGGTTTACCGGCCTGCTGTCGGCGGTCTGCGACAACGTGACCACCGTGATTTTCGTCTACCCAATGGCGATCCGGATGGCGGCGACGACCGCAATTCGCCCTGCGGCGCTCCTGCTCCCGATGGTCATCGCCTCGAACATCGGCGGAACGGCGACGCTCATCGGCGACCCGCCCAACATCCTGATCGGCTCGGGCGCCGGGCTCTCGTTCTTCAATTTCATCGAGAACCTCACGATGCCGGTCCTCTGGATGCTGGTGGTGTGCCTCTGGTTTTCCCGGCGCTACTACCGCACCGAGCTCGCCGCGGCGCGGCCAGCGGCCCTGTCCGTCGATACCGATGTGATTCAGCAGCCGCTGCTGCTGAAATGGAGCTTGGCAATCTCCGCGCTCATCTTCGTGGGTTTCTTCACCCATTCCCTCACCGGAATGCCGGTCGCGGTCCCGGCGGCCATCGGCGCCGCGATGATCCTCGTCGCGCAGGACTGGATCATGATGCGTACCCACCGGCCTACGGAGGGGGAGCGAGTGCACGGCATTCTCCACGTCATCGAGCGCGAGATCGAGTGGCCCACACTCGCCTTTTTCGCCTTCCTCTTCATTGCCGTGGGCGCCGCGGTGGCAACCGGACTCATTGACACGCTGGCCGGGGGACTGGAGCGGTTCATCGGGTGGGGACGCAGCAGCTTCGGCCTGTCCGAGACCGGCACGCTGTTGTTCGCCGCTCTGATGGTGCTCTGGGTGAGCGGCTTCCTCTCCGCGCTGATCGACAACATTCCCTACGT
>CAZHSO010000005.1:0-9534 GCA_964535105.1 uncultured Gemmatimonas sp. | reverse complement strand
CCTCGGCCTTCATCGCGGCGCATCTCTATGTGGGGAAGATTCCGACGTTGATCGCGGGGAGCGCGGCGCTGGTGGGTTACTTTGTCCTGAAAGGGATCCGCGCGAAAACGTCAGCGGTCAACGGTCAACGGTGAACGGGAACTGCCCGTCACCCTGAGCGAAGCAAGGGGGGCGGTCTCACCCCCGGGCTTGAGTGGGACTCGCCCAGCTCACACCAGGCAGGTCCCGCTTACTGTTCACCGCTCACCGCTCACCGATCACGATCTCCCCATGGCGTGGAGGTAGGCGCGGTCCCACGCCGCCGGGACGCTCTCACGTGGGGAGTACGGGCCCGGCTGGTAGCGGCTCGACCGGATCCCGGCGTGGCTTGCTTCGGTAATCCGCCAATCCTGCCGGTTGGTCACATCCCAGAAATCAATCGCATCCTGGGGGTTGAAGCTCGGGTGCCCGAAGGAGTCCGGGTGGAACATCCACTCGCTCTCGACCCGGGTCTCGGTGACCGACACCGGCCAGAGCATGTAGTAGTTCACATAGTCGGGCTGAATGCTCAGGAGCATGTTCGGCTGGAACGAGTAATAGAAGGCGCGGTGCCGGTCTTCTTCGGAGAGCGCCGCGATCGGAAGACCCGCCGCCCCGCCGGTCATCGTCACGCTCATGGCCGGCTCCGAGATCACCATGTAGCCGCCCAGAAACGGTCCCTCGGCCAGATCATTGGCGCCGCTCTGATAGGGCATGCGCGCGGACAGCTCCGGGTGAATCACCGGACAATGCAGGCATTCGTTGTAGTTCTGGAACACCAGCTTCCAGTTGGTGCGCACGTCGTAGGAGACCCGGTGGCCCACCTTGAGATTCGAGAGGCCGAATCGGGAAAAGGGGCCAATCAGGGGCGCGTGCGACCGCTCGAACGGCACCGGCTCGCGCGCCAGATTTACGAACAGAAACCCTTCCCACTCGGTGACCGCGGCCTGATGCAGCGGATAGTCGGCCTTGTTGAAGCCGGTCACCTCGCCCATGTGGGGCGCGCCGATGAGCCTGCCATCGGTGCTGTAGGTCCAGGAGTGGTACTGGCACTGAATCGTCTCGGAAAGGTGGCCCGACTCCTGGGAACAGAGCCGAGTGCCGCGATGCCGGCAGACGTTGAAGAAGGCGCGCAACGTCCCACTGCGGTCCCGAAGAAAGATCAGGCTCTCGCCCGCGATCACCCGGACGAAGTAGTCGCCCGGCGCGGCGAGCCGGTCGGTGCGGCCGACGCAGATCCAGTCCCGGGCAAAAAGCCGCTCGCGCTCTTCCTCGAAAATGGCAGCCGAGTTGTAATACTCGCCGGGGAGGGTGCGGGCGCCCTGTTTGAACGAGCCGGTCGTGTGTACGAACGTCGTCATCGCTGTCCTCCGCGTCTCTCACGCCTGTTGCGAAGCACCTGGCGGGCGGCGAGCCAACCCGGCCCGCCGGCAATCCCACTTCCCGGATGGGTCCCGGCCCCGCACAAATAGAGCCCCTCGAGCGGCGTCTGGTAACGCGACGCGCCGGGAACCGGGCGCATGAACAGAATCTGGTCGAGCGTCATCTCGCCCTGCGTGGTCGCACCTTCGGTCAGGCCGTAGCTCGCTTCGATGTCCGGTGGCACACCCACCACGAGGTCCCGCACCGTGCGCGAGAACCCCGGCGCGACGCTCTCGATCCCCGCGGTGACGGCGCTTCCGAGCATCTGCCTCCGCTCCGCGGTCCAGTCGCCTTCGGCGAGCCGGTACGGCGCCCACTGCGCCGTCGCCACCAGGACGTGCTTCCCCTCGGGAGCCAGACCCGGCCAACGCAACGAGGGGATCTGCACCTCGATGTGGGGCCGCTCGGAAATCCTCCCGTACTTGGCGGCGTCGGCGGCGCGCTCGATCTGATCGAGCGAGGTCGACAGCGAGAGGACTCCGCGCAGCGTATCGGCCGACTCGGGCAGGCCGGGAAACTCCGGAAGAGTATCCAGGGCATAGAGCACCCGGGCCGAGCTGCCCCTGAATTTGATATTGCGAACCGCAAGAAGGAACTCCGGATCGAGCCACACCGGGTCCACCATGCCGAGGAGGGTGCGCGCGGGGTCGGCGCTGGAGAGCATGGTCCCGGCAGCGATCGTCTCTCCGCTCGCGAGGATCACACCGGTGGCGCGGTCGGCGGCGGCGGCAATGCCGGTCACGTCTGCCCCGCACCGGATGGTGACACCGAGCCGCCGTGCGACCTCCGCCACCGCGTCGGCCAACGCCCCGGGGCCCGCTCTCCAGTAGCCGCGCCCGCGGATCGCGCCGGCCCGGGCGCCGACATGATGGTGGAGCATTACGAACGCGGTCCCGCCGGAGCGAGGCCCCTGCCGGATCTCCGACGTTCCGGTCGCGCCAATCGCCGCCTTGAGCGGCTCGCACGCGAGGTTGTCGTCCAGATATTCCTGCACCGACATCGGCATGACGCGGAGCAGCTCGATCATCCCGGCGCGCCCGAGGCCGCGGAACTTCCGCGCCACGCCGAGGAGCGGAAGCAGGTCTCGCAGCCCAGTGGAGTCGATGTCCGGCGGCGGAAGGATATAGAGCGACTCGAGAAAAGCCGTGAGACTCCCGATCCGGGAGGTAAATGCCGGCCAGCGGTCCGCATCGGCGGGGGAGTGGCGGCGAATCGCCTGCGCAGCCTTCACGATATCAGTCGGGAGCGCGAGCCACTCCCGCTCCCCCGCGGGCACGGCGACCGGGGCGTTCGGAATCACCCGTTCGAGTGCGCCGAGTCCGAGCTCCCGGGCGACGGGGGGAGGCAGCCAACCGGCGTCGAGCCCGAGCGGAGCCGCGCGGAACCCCGGCGAGAACACCGCGGGACTCCCCTGCCCGCCGATGTTGTCGCTCCGCTCCACGACCAGCACCTTGTCGCCGGCTTTCGCCAGGGTGGCAGCGGCAGCGAGCCCATTCACACCGGCGCCGATGACGATCGCGTCGTAGCTCATCCGCCGCGCTTCCCCAGAATCTCGAGCGCGGCCAGCCGCCCGGAGGCTCCCATGATGCCCCCGCCCGGATGGGTTCCGGCGCCGCATTGCCAGTAGCCCTCGATCGGAGTCCGGTAGTCGGCCCAGCCGGCAACCGGTCGGAGGAAGAAGAGCTGGTGCAGCGCGAGCTCGCCCGAGAAAATGTTGCCCTCGGTGAGGCCCGTCGTGCGCTCGATGTCCATCGGTGTGAGCACCTGGCGGCCGAGGATCGCACCCCTGATGTTGGGTGCGTACCGACTGAGCGTGTTCACCACCGCATCGCCAAACGCCTCACGGCGCGCGTCGGTCCACCCTCCGGTCAGGTTGTGCGGTGCGTACTGAACGAAGATGCTCATGACATGCTTCCCGGGCGGCGCCATGCCGGGGTCGATCATCGACGGGATCACGATGTCCATGTAGGGATTGCGGGAGAACTCGCCGTACTTCGCGTCGTCATAGGCTTGTTCCAGGTACTCGAGACTCGGGCTGATCGAGAAGGCGCCCCGATGCTGCGGTCCGATCCCGGGTAGACAGGTGAAATTCGGCAGCTCCGAAAGCGCGAGATTCACCTTTCCCGACGACCCGCGAAATTTGAAGCGGCGGATCCCCTGCACGACATCTTCCGGGAGCTGCGAGGGCTCCACGAGCTCGAGGAAGGTGCGGCGCGGATCGAGCCCGCTCACCACCACTTTCGCCGGAATCTCCTCTCCGCCTTTCAGCACGACACCGGTCGCCCGGCCGTTCCGCACCAGCACGCGGTCCACCGCCGCACCGGTCCGGATCTCGGCCCCCTGGGCCCGCGCGGCCCGCGCGATCGTCTCGCTGATCTCCCCGGTGCCGCCTTTCTGGAATCCCCAGGCGCGAAATGCGCCGTCAATTTCCCCCATGTAATGGTGCATGAGGACATACGCGGTTCCCGGCGAGCGGGGCCCGAGGAAGGTTCCGATGATGCCGCTGGCCGACTTCGTGGCCTTGAGCGGATCGAATTCGAACCACTCATCGAGGTAATCCGCCGAACTCATCGTCATGAGCTTGTACAGCGCGTGGAAGCGCTCCGCCCCAAGGGAGCGGAAGTGCCCTCCGAATTTCAGCATCCCGCGCAGATCCGAGGGCGCAAGCGAGGTCGGGTCCGGCGGCACCATGCTCAGGATCGGTCGGACCGCCATCGCCATGTGGTGCATCAGGCGCCCGAACAGCGTCGCGGCTTCCGCGTCCCTCGGAGAATGGCGGGCCAGCTCCCGGCGGGTCTGATCGGGATCGGCCCAGCTGCCGAGGTAATCGCCGTTATCCAGGGGAACGACCGTGCTCTCGAGCGGCAGGATCTGCAGTCCGTGCCGGGGGAGCTCGAGATCCCGGATGATTTCGGGGCGGAGCAGGCTGACCACGTAGGAAAAAACGGAAAACTTGAAGCCCGGAAAGATCTCTTCGGTCACCGCGGCGCCGCCGACGAGCGGGCGACGCTCCAGCACGAGCGTCTTCCGCCCCCCGCGTGCCAGATAGGCGGCGGTGACGAGGCCGTTGTGCCCGCCGCCGATGACAATGCAGTCGTAGCGAGGAGTCAGCTCTTCTTCCTCTCGGGATTGAAAAACGGCAATTCCGTCACTCGCGCCGCCGCCTGCAGCCGCTGGTGCTCCACGGTGACCTCGAGCCGCACGTTGGTCCCGGGCGCGAAATGCGGCGCCTGGAGGTGCGCGAGGGCCAGGTATTGCTTGAGCAACGGCGACCAGCAGCCGCTCGAGGCGTACCCGATCTGGGCGCCGGCACGGTACACCGGGGTGCTGACCCGCCAAGCCGCCGTGGGCAGTTGCGGCGGCAGGCCGGCCTTCGCATAGAGCGATTCCAGCGAAACCCAGTCCACCGCCAGTCCGACGAAGCGCCATGCGGGACCGCGCGCCCGCTCCGCCCGGAGCATCGCGCGTCCGTTGTAGGGTCCCTTTTCGGCTGGGACCGTCCAGTCGAGACCCAGCTCGAGAGGGGAGGACTTCTGCGCTTCGATCAGCGCGTGATGGGCCGAGTGGTAGTCGACATCGAGCATAATCAAGCCGGCTTCGATGCGCGCCATGTCGAGCGCCCAGATCCCCGCGGGGGTGATGCCGTACGGAGTGCCGGCGTCTATCAGCGCGTCCCAGACGGGGATCGCATCATCGGCCGCAACCCAGATTTCGTAGCCGAGGTCCCCTGTGTAGCCGGTACGCGAGATGGTGACCGGAACACCACGAATGGTCGTTTCGACCAGGCGAAAGTATTTGAGAGATGAGAAATCCGCCGGGCTCACCTGCTGGAGAATCGCGCGCGACAAGGGACCCTGGAGCGCGAGTGCGCCCAGCCGGGCGGAAACCTCCTGGACTTCGACGTCCATCCCCGCCCCGTTGAGCGTGAGCCACCGCAGATTCGGCTCCGCACTCGTCAGGCGATACAGCCCGTTGCCGAGCCGGCTCACCGTACCGTCGTCGATCACCTTGCCGTGCCGGTCGCACCACGACGTATAGAGCACCTGGCCAACCCGGCATTTCGTGATATCGCGGGTCACCATCCGGTCGAGCATCCGGGCGGCGTCGGGGCCGGAGATCAGATACTTGTACAGCGGGGACACGTCCAGGAGCGCCGCGGAATTGCGAATCGCGGCGTATTCCCGATCGTGCACCAGCTCGTAGGCGCTGGCCACCGCGTGGCCAGACCAGCGCCGCCAGGCCTGGCCCTGGACGAGCGGGGCGGTGCGCGCATGAAATGGAGTGGTCTTGAGCACGGTGCCCGATTCTAGTCGGTAGGCGGGGGAGCCGGGAGGGTCCGCGGGTTTTTTCGGGGTTTCCACGGTGGACACCTGCACGCGAACGGGCTATTTATTGGGCTTCATGCGCGCTCCTCTGATTCTCGCGACCCTCGGCACGGTACTTCTGCTCTGTCATGTCCCGGGCGGAGTGGCCACGGCCCACGCGCAGGAAAACTCCCGCTCCCTCGTTCTCCTCCCCGAAACACCCGAAAAGCCATTCGCAGCCCTCTCGCGCACCCTGCTCGGCGGCCGCGATTCGCTGGTGCGCCTGACCAGGCAGCAGCTGGGCCTCAAGTACAAGCTCGGCGCCGTCAAGCCGGGCTTGGCCTTCGACTGCAGCGGCCTCGTGAAATGGGTGATGGCGGCGTTCGACCTGCGTCTCCCGCGCACCGCCGCCGAACAGGCTCGCCTCGGCATCGAAGTCCCGAAAGACACGGCTCAGCTCCTCCCGGGTGATCTGCTCTTCTTCGGCCGCGGCAAGCGGGTGACCCACATCGGGATTTATGTAGGCGACGGCAAGTACGTCCACGCCGCCAACCGCCGGAAGGGCGTCATCGAGAGCGCAGTCTCTCCTTCCACCTCGCGCTGGTGGAAGGGCGCGCGGCGGGTCATCGTGGAGGACAGCCTCTCGGCGTTGCTCAGGTTGCCGAGCGGAAGCTGAAGGCTGTAGGCTGACGGCCGATCGTTGCTCGCCGCCTCACCAATATTCCCACCTCCCCCGCGTCAACACATACACCGACAAACAGGCATTGGTGACCGCATGGGCGAGGATGAGATCGCCCAGACTCCGGGTCCGGCGCATCCAGAAGTTGTAGAGCAATCCCGCCGCCAGACCGACGTCCCACATTGCCCCATGCTCGCTCGCGAAGAGCAGCGCGGTGAGCAGAAAGGAAGCCGTGGTGAACCGTCCCAGCGGGACTTCCCGGAAGTCGCCCATGTGATCGATCCAGCGGGGAAGCCAGGCCCGCCAGAACAGCTCTTCCACGATGGGCACGAGAATGGCCGCCCGGCCGAAGCGGAGCGCCAGCACGAAGCCGTCATTTCTCGCCGCTTCCGGGAGGGTTCCCTCGATTCTTCCGGTAAAACCGTTGGTGAAAAGCCAGGAGCTCCGGAACTCGGGGAGCAGAACATCCGGAGCGATCCAGAGCGCGAAGACCCCGACGCCCAGCGCGACGCTCGTTGCCCAGTGCCGTACCCGGAGCGAGATGACGTGGCGGGAGAACACCAGCAGGGTGAGCGTGACCAGACCGACCCGGAGGATGGCTTCGGGGCGGAGCCCGAGTGGCAGCCTGGGCCCCACGAGCAGCAACACCATGAACGTCGCGAACGGCGCGACGTAGGGGAGCGAGGGGTAGCGCTCGGTGAGGCGCATAGGGGCAGCCATCAGCCATCAGCTATCAGCCGCTGAAGGCTGACGGCTGACAGCTGATGGCTGACAGCACTTAGAAGGTGTAGCTGATCTTGGTCAGGACAAAGCGTCCCAGATTCGGCACCCCGACGAACGTCGAATAGTGCTTGTTGAACAGGTTCTGCACGTTGACGGACAGCAGCATGTTGCGGGCGCCGACGGGCGGCTTCCAGGTCCCTTGCAGATCTACCACCCCGTACGAGTCGATGGGGAGCAGCTTCCCCGGAGTGTCCGGATCGGGAGCGCTCGTATATACGCCGGAGTTGACCGGGAATCCCTTCACGGCACGGAAACGCCCCTCCATACTCCACCCGCCCGGATCATCGCGGTACGCCGCCGAGAAGGAGCCCTTGCTCTTCGAGGCGTTGAGCGCAACGTCCGCAGGACGATCGGACGCCGCCCCGGGGAAGTAGTCCTTGTTGACGTAGGAGTAGCTGCCGGAAAACGCCAGATGGTTACCGACCACATAATCCAAGGCAAGGTCCGCGCCCCAGAAATCGATCTCACCGAAATTGCGGTAGGTCAGAAAAATGTCAGGGCGCTCGGTGAGCGGCGAATTGGTCGGCACGACGGTGGCGAGTGGGACTCCCGTCGTCGCGAGACTGGTAGCGGCCGAGACTCCCGCCATGCCGATGCCGATTTGCTGGATGACTTGCGCCGCGCCGGCCGCGCCCAACACCGGGGTGAGGATCGGCAGAAGCCTCGACGACAGGTAGGCAATCGTCGCGTTGGTATTGAGGAAGACCGTCGGGGACTCGACCAGGAGCGGTCCGGTGAAGTTTCGTTTCTTCTCGTACCAGCCGTCGACCGAGATCTGGAATTGTCCCCCGAGCAGCGCCTTATAGCCCAGTTCGACGCCGTGATTGATGGTCGGCTTGAGCCGCTCGATGTCCTGGACGTACGACGGCTCCACATCAATGAACTGCTTCGTGGTGGTATTGAGGGCGCGGAGCTGGGTGGGGACCTGCGCCGCCGTCGGTGGGGGCACGTAGCCCGGGGCCGCTGGATTGGTCAGGAGTGTGACGAGGGTCGAGCCGCCGGGGAGGGCGGCGATGACAGGCGCGACCAGCGCCACCGCGGCATTCCAGAGCGTCGCGGCCTGGGCGGGGAGCAAACCCGAAGCGAACGGTGTCCGCATGCAGAGGTTGTCCGTGCCACCGGCGCAGCCGCCGTTCACCCGAAATAGGAACCCCTCCTTCGGCACTCCGAGGGCGCGGACGGTGTACAGGGTGGTGGGCCCTGAGGGCGGAATTCGCCCCGCGGAGATATCGAGGAAGAGATTATTGCTCGTGGGGGTTGAGAAGGCGCGATTGAAGGTGAGCCGAAGGGCCTGATTGTCGGCGGGCTTGAACACCAGCGCGGCGCGGGGCGACCAGACTGCGGTCTCGAGCCGACTGTTTTTGTCCACCCTGAGCGCCCCGACGAAGTCGAGCTTCGGGATGAGGTGCGTCACGCTGTGGACGTACCCTCCGATTTCCGTGATTCCGTCATCATCCTCAAACGAGCCATTGATCGTCCCGCTGGTCCGCGCGTCGGTGACGATGTAGTCCATCCCGTAGAGCACGGTTTCCTTGGCGTTCAACAGATCGAACCCGTGCTGGAACTGTGCCGACCAGACTCTCGAATTGTCCACGAGCGGCTTGCCATCCCGAAGCAGGAACGTGCTGCCGGCGTTGCTGAAGTTGCCAAAGCCCTGGATGAAGAACCGCTTGTGACGGAGCCGGAGCTGGGCCGCGGAGTATTTCCAGTCCCTGGCTTGGCCGGCCCCGATGCCGGTGTACTCGATCAGCCGCACGGCTTTGGTCATCCCGAAGGTGCCGATGATCTCAGTATTGACATCAGGCCGCACGTCCAGTCGGGCTTCGCCGCCCCACTGCTTGACCTCGAAGTCACGGCACCCGGTGCTCGGGTTGCAGTCACTTGCGGTGAGCCCGAGCGCCGGATTGGTTGTGTTGAGATCCACCGGCTCAGCCTCGTCCCGGGCGCGCCACTCGGTGCCCTTGAGATAGTTGCCGGACACCTTGAAGGCCGCCTTGCTGCCGAGCCGCATGGCGTGTCGGCCGGTGACCCGCCACACGCCGGCGCCGCCATCGGACAGCGAGGTGGCTCCTGAGGCATAGCGTGACCCGGCTCGGGCACCTCCTTCGAGAGCCAAGGTGGTACCGGTTGACGTAAAGGGCGACCGGGTGAGGATATTGAGCACACCGTTGGCCGAGTTCGGGCCATAGAGCGCCGCACCCGGCCCGAGGACCAACTCGATCTTTTCAATGTCTTCGTTGGTGGTCGGGAAAAACGTCGCCACGTTCACCCGGAGGGAGGGCACGGCGGCATATCGGTAGTCGATCAGGGTAAGCAACGCCCCGGAAA